>JAISPL010000043.1 GCA_031274925.1 Syntrophobacterales bacterium
GGTTGGTGTAACGGGTGGATGCTGGAAAGGCTTAATATACGGGGGAATAGAAAGGGCTTATGTTCTTTGGATATAGTTATAGTATATAAGGATATATAAAGATTGGGAGGGGAGGGTAGGAAGGATCCCGTGTCAAGGAGAATGTTATGAAGAAATTGAGCGTTCTGGTTTTGATTCTGTTCCTTGCGGCATGTACGAAGGCGGGTATGTTTCGGATCAATTCCGTGCCCGATAATGCCACGGTGTATGTAGACGGCGTGTACGCCGGAGTCACCCCCTACACCGTGCATACCGAATGGTATGACATATTGGGCATTCCCGTAGGCGACCGTTTCCACTTAACCGTAGACAAGGAAGGCTACAATACGGTGGAAATGGATACTTCCGTGAAAGAGCGCAAGGCCTATAAGGGCGGCGCTGCCCATAAATCCGGCGCTAATCCCGCGGGCAAGAGTTCCGTGACCCAGACGGAGTCCGACTCAATCTATACGTTCACGTTCCCCTTGGAGCCTAAAGCCCCATAAGGCACGCCGGCGCGTCTGCATGTAAAAGAACCCCGCGCCTAGCCGTGCGCAAAATAATCCCATAAGGCCCGGCCGCACGTAAAGCAGGGCTGCAGTTTCGGCGGGAACAAAACCAAACCCCCTGGCCGCATCTTTTGACTGTCAGTACCGTCAAATGACCCCGATAATGATGATTTAATGAACCTCCGCGCCCCCTCCCAAGCGGCGGGCGGCTCTCTCCCGTATGTATATATCGTATAAGCCAAACATTTTAAGCCGAGGCGGGGAGGCGCGCGCAAAGACACAAAACGAAAGACGCCCGCTTCATCTGATAGAGCCGGCAAACCCATAATGGTCAACCTGCCACCCTTCCGGGGGCATTTCCATGCCGTCAATATAGACTTTTCTGCCATCAAGCGCGACCCTCCCTTTTGCGATGAGATCATGAACGGCAAAGGGATAGATCGTCCAGTCTCCCTCCACTTTGAGTGCTTCCTGGATGGCCGCGGAAACCTCCTTTAACGATTCGTAAAGGTTATTGCTTTCCCGCTCGGAAGCCTCCCGGAAATCCTTGAGGGTCCTGGCGCCCGTTTTTTCCGCGAATCGTCTCACATCCCGAAGCTCTTGATCCCATCGTGACAGCGGCACGGATGCGGACTGGATCAATATAGGTCCACCGTCGTCGCTTTGGTCAACAAAGAAGACCGTCGATTTCACGGCCCGGTCTTCGGCCAATATGGCTTTGGCGGTGGGTATCCAGCCTAAGCCGGTGTATTTCCTTGCATCGGCAGGATGAACATTTAGAATTACAGGGAAATATCTGTCAACCATCCAGTCTCCTATCCAGAGATCGTATCCGGCAAGACAGATCAGGTCCGGGCGGCCATTTAGCGCCTGTTCCACCAAGGTCATGATTGCCATGTCGTAACTATTTCTTGCCGCGCCGCGTCTGGGAATTTTTTCGAGTCCCCACATGTCATTGAAGTACCGGGCTGAATCAAGGGATACCGATTGAGCGCCGCGGGTTTTTGCTTTTGCCGCGCCCGCGCAGCCGGGCACATTGCTGAAAACAACATGCTGCTTATTGGGGTCTCTTTCGTATATCTTATCGTAATTGGTTCCGGAACCTGAGACGCCGCATGCGTATTTCATCGGCCCGTGAGAGGGATCGAAAACCGGTTTTGGAGCCATCGTTAATACCTCCTCTGCGATGCTTCATGGATTTGCAACTGTTGTCCCGTCATGCCGTTCGCCTGTTTCTTTTCCGACCGGATACTGCAAATCTTACCGGCATTTTTTTCAGATTCGGGTTGTAATTCTTTCAGGTTTTGGCCATACAGGAATTATTGGCCAACCATTACCTAATTATATCAAATAAAGGTTCATAATCAAGGCCCTTTGAGGCGCGTTGCTTTTAAATGCGAATTGTATGGGTATTCTCTTTCCTCATCAAAATAAAGCAGATTTTTGAGTGTGCTGCCCCCGAATGAGACAGCGACGGGTTGGTTTAACCTCTGAGACAGCTATCGGGCACCGACTCCCACCTCGAACATTTACGGCGAACCGCTCCCTTGAAGGCCCGGAACAATTCATGTTCGTCAAAATCCGCCTCCGGCAGGACCTCGTTTACGGCGTCCTTTAAAGCTTCCCGCATCTCCGTGGAAAGGCGATCTATTATTTCCTCCGGATCAATATATTTCATCTATTTCCTCCTCGCCTTCACATTCTTAAATCAGTTTGAGCCGCACCCCTGTCCACGCTGTTACTCCAAAGTCAGGTATACCAGCATGGGGCACGATCCTTCATTTTCCGGCAAATAGATCCCTTAAGGCGGCGGCCCTTGGTTTTGCCGGCTATAATCAGGCCTCACCCAAGCGTGAGCAGCTTAACGGCAATTTGCTCCAAATTCCTGTAATATGGCAGACCAATTAAAATATTCAAGCGAAACAACCAAAAAAATATTTAAAAAAGGTACCATATCACGACGCGCCTTTCAATTTCCAAGAATTCATTAGCGAAACGCACCGTCTCATCGTCGAAAATCAGGACCACACAAGCCGTCAACGGTAATACATCAGAAAAACTTGACGGACTCCCGCTTATCTACTATGATGGTTAAGGAACATGTATTCGTTATTTTTAAACAAGGAGGTCCTGAATGACACGCTGTAAAATTGGTTTTCTGATTCTTGGATGTGTTCTTTGTGTATCCATAGGAATGCCTGTTGGAGCCAATGCTCAGGGATTTGCTCTGCCACCGGCATATGCCGTACCGTCTGCGCCTAACCTGGTGGTCATACCTGGAACGTACGTGTATGTGATCCCCGGTATTTCTATGGACATTCTATTCTGGAACGGTTCCTGGTACCGCCCGTACGAAGGGAGATGGTACATGTCCAGATCCCACAGGGGGCCGTGGGCATACGTCAGGCCGAACTATGTCCCGCCAGCTTTGACCAGTTTGCCCGGGAGGCACGCATGGGTTCAGCCGGGACACCGGCCCATACCTTACGGACAGTTTACAAATAACTGGAAGCGATGGGAACGGGACGGATACTGGCAAAGAGACGACCACTGGCGGCGAGGGCAGCGCCATGAAAACCAAGGACATGGCCGTGGTGGATATGACCACAGGGTTCCTAATAAGGGTCATGGGGGTCATGGCCGCTAAAGGCAGGCGATATCGTATCAGGGCGCTCAAGTCCGCTTGAGCGCCTCCTGCATAGACCTTCCACAAATGACCGGTTTACTCATTTTACCTGAGTGACGTCATTTCGTTTAGCAACTTTGATTGTCCTTTTCCGACCTAGCATTTAAATTCTTATGCTCGCCTATCAGGTAAAAAGCGGGTAAAGTCAAGAGGGCCATCCTTGCCGGAGAAGCTGCCCCGATTGGTTTTTGGGGCCTGATATGGTACACTACAGATTGTGAGGCCACGAATTATTCCCCGGAAGGGACATCACATGTCGCGGAAGCATGTAAGTCCAAATGCGCTAAGTGCGCTTTACCGCCTCCATGCTCGCGGCTTTATTGCCTACCTTGTGGGCGGATGTGTCCGCGACCTTCTCTTGGGGAGAACCCCCAAGGACTTTGATATAGGAACAGATGCTACGCCCAATCAGATCAAGAAGCTTTTCCGGAACTGCCGCCTTATAGGCCGCCGCTTCCGGCTGGCTCATCTCCATTTTAAAAATGAAATAGTGGAAGTATCAACTTTCCGTCGGGCAGGTTCGCCTTCCGACAATCCGGAACCGGAAGAGGAGGGCCGCCCCAAGCGTCCCCGGCACATCAAAGACGAGGAAGGAATGGTTCTTGTCGACAATGTGTTCGGAACACCGGAAGAGGATGCGCTGCGCCGCGACTTTACCATCAATGCCCTCGCTTATAATATCGCGGACGCTTCCCTCATAGATTTCAGCACCGGTCTCGCCGACCTTAATGACAGGGTGATTCGCCCCATCGGCGAACCCAGCGTCAGGTTTACGGAAGATCCTGTGCGGATGCTCCGTGCGGTACGATTTGCCGCGTCCCACGGTTTCGACATAGAGTCCGCCGCCTGGGAAAGCATCTGCGAGCTATCCTCTACGATTTCCCGCGTGCCGCCGGCAAGGCTCTATGAGGAGATACAGAAGCTCTTTCTCCTCGGATCTGCCCGGACAGCTTTCCGCCTCATGGACAAGAGCAGACTTCTGTCCACCCTCTTTCCCAGTCTCGGCCGCTCAATTGATGGAAACAGCCGCTGCCGTGAACTGCTGGAGGCAAACCTTGCGTTCATTGATCAAGCGTACCGAAGCGGTGGTATGGCCTTGTCGCCGGCGCTTTTTTTCGCGGCGCTCTTTGGCCCCAGTCTGGAAAGAGCGGCGCTTGTGCGCCACAAGGAAGGCATTCCCCGTCATCAGGCGCTGGATGAAACGTGCGCCCTTTTCATGGAGGAGATCTCGAAAACTGTGTCCGTACCCGGACGGGTTGGCGGGCGGATGCGCGCTATTCTCGCCCTCCAGGCATCGCTTCATAAAATGCCGCCACGGCGGCCAGCCTCCATTGCCGGCAGGTCTGAGTTCGCGGAGGCCCTCGCCTATCTCCGTATTGCGGCGGAGACGAAAAAAGAATATAAACCTTCCCTTGAATGGTGGGACACCTTCCTTTTGGAGATGCCTCCCATAGCGGCGGCAGAGCCGGCAACGGAGAAACTCCCTAAAAAAAGACGAAGGAGGCGGCGGCAGAAAGGCCGCCACGTCCCCATGGCGCCGTCTGACCAGGAAAAAGGGTAGCGATCTTCGAGGTACGGCAGGCTTTTTTGTCTTGAAATTAGAAGTCAGTTGGAGCAAAATTATTTCTATAGCCGGTTGCAATTATGGTGAGGCCTATCTCTATATTGATATGACCGCTTCTCTGAAGATGACAGCCCCGGCTCTCATGGATTTTTCGGAAAAAGTACAGGAGACTTAATTTAAAATCGTAATTTAAGGAGGTCTGATATGTCACACTTTGATATGATAGGGTGAGTGGACTGAGGGGACGACCACGAGCCGCCACCAGTTAGTTGGCGCATACTTACTTTTCCTGACGATACACAGATCGGTTTCAATGGTTTGGACGAGGTACTGGCCGGCCTTTACGCAGAGGGCAGACAGCCGAATCAGGAGACTGCCGAGGAAATGATCGACAGGTTGGAAGCTAAAAAGAACTATATCCCTTCGTCCGGCAATTCCCGCAGAGAGTATGAGTATGTACTGCTCAAGGAATACAGGGCCTACATGAAGAGCCAAACCGGCGTCCGCTGACCTCGGGTCAGACATTTGTCCGGCCAAAAGCCACGGAATCCCTCCTGGAAGCGCCTGGTGCGGCTTCTATTCCACGGGAACGAGGAATTCGCACCTTGGCACCTTGGGCGGGTGGCGGGTATTGGTTTATCAGCAGCCGCGAGGGAGATGGCGCGAACCTCCTCCCGAAGGAGAGAAGGCGATGAAAATCAATAAGATAGACCATATATCAATAGCGGTAAAAGATTTGGAGGCGGCGAGAAAGTTTTGGGAACCCATCATGGGAAAGTCGGGACCGGACGATCCTTATACCGATGAGCCCGAGAAGATCCGCGTGGCAAGGTACTGGCTGGGCGGGGTTGGGTTTGAGCTTATGGAATCCACTTCCCCTGACGGCCCTGTAGCGAAGTGGATTGAGAAGAACGGCGAAGGAGTCATGGTCGTCAGTTTCGGCACAGACAATACGCGAGAAGCGGTGAAGGAATTGGAGTCCATGGAGTATCCCTTTATCCCCGCCGAGGGAGGAGAGAAGGTAAGGCCATTCAGAGACTGCGAATTTGCCTTTATTCATCCGAAGAAAGCAAACAATGTGCTCCTCGAACTGATTGACTACAAGTGGGACGAGTTGAAGGAGAAATAGATCAACTGTTCTGTGAGACCGTTCTGATTTTTAACAAAAAGACGATCAGTTCGAAATATTCTTCCTGATGCCAAATAGTACGTGCAGGTTTACGCATGTTTTTCACCTTTTCCCGTCTGATAATTTCAAAATAGCAGCCCTCTTTTAAGGACAAAGGCATGGTCAGTCGTAAACCACCCTTGGATACCTCCGCCCCAAGCGGAGGGGAGGTTCATGGGATCAGGCTATGTGGGGTGCATCCCCTTTTCGAGATACTTTTTAGCGAGATTAATGTAGAGGTCTTTGCCCATGGTCCAGAATTCAATATCTTTCCGGGCGATGGCGCGGATTATCCTTGTAGGATTCCCCCCTGCCACCACGTCGCGGGGAATGATCTGATTCATTTTCACTACGGCGCCTTCGGCGATGATCGTATTTTCCCCTATTTCCGAGCGGATACTCAGGATCGCGCCCATGCCGATTACCGAGAGTCTGCCGATGGAGGCGGAATGGATTATCGCCCCGTGGCCTATGGTTACCCTTTCGCCTATTTCGGAGGTGGAATCCGGGGGCGCATGGACGATAACGCCTTCTTCCACCGCAACTCCGGAGCGGACAATGATAGAGCCATAGTCCCCGCGGAGTATCGCCCCATGTCCGATATAGCAGTTGTCGCCTATTACTACATCGCCTATGACAAGGGCGTGCTCGCTTACATAGGTATCCTTCCCGACCTTGGGTTGTCTGCCGTCAAATGAGTATTGGATTTTTCATCCTCCTTTTTTTCTAAAGCTCCGGTATAAACGGACCTTGCCGTGCTACTAGGTCCGGAGTCATGGGGTGCTGTGCAGGAACAAGGATAAGGTTCTTTTATATGTCCATCATGCACAGGGTATCCGTCCCTTCTATACCGGTACGATGTCAATGGGAAAATCGACAACCCTTTCCAAGCGGTCCTTTCTCACGATGTAGTCGACCTCAATCCCTACCGCACCTTCGTTTGGGAAGATGAACTTGGGCTCAAAAGCAAAGACCATGCCCTCTTTGAGCGTAATGTGGTGTCTTGGCGTGATGACGGGCAGCTCGTTGATCTCAAGGCCAAGGCCATGGCCTACAAAACCCACTTGCCCTTCGCCGTATCCCATGAAATGATCTTCAAGACGGGCCTTCTTCGCTTTTTCATGGGCCCTGATGAAGATCTCCGTGCCGTCGATACCCTCTTTGCCAAAAACAGTAGCGTCTTCCACTATCTCGCGGGCCACCTCGTAGGCCTTGAAAAATATCTCTTTCAGCTCTCCCGCGGCGTATACGCGCGTCTCGTCAGTAATATAGCCGTTGTAACCGCTGCCATAATCAATAATAAGAGGGATTCCTCTTTGCACCGTATTGATGGACGGACCCTGACCAATGGCGTGGGTGACTCCCACCCCCGAGATGGGGACGTCAGCGCCTGAGGCATATGTGGCCGAGTGGCCATGGGTGACGTAGATATTCATCATCTCCTGATTGAGTCCTCTCATCCTCAAGAAACCCTGGTGGCCATGGATTTTCCCTTCAGCTTCAAGGGCGGCGGCGATATCTATCTCTCTCGTCCCTTCTCTCACCACGTCCGCCGCTTTCGCAAACACCTTGGAGATTATCTCCCCTGATTTCTTTATCTGAGTAATTTCAAAAGGACTCTTGACGATCCTTACGTCTCTTATGAGTGATGAGATGTCTTCGAACTTGTCATAGCCGAGTATGGTTTTCCAGCGCTCGTAAACAGCGACGGGGAGCACATCAAACTCCATCCCCCCCGTACCCTTGAGCAAACCTCTGGCAAGAAGGGCGTCTTTCACATCCTTATCTTTCTTTATGGGGATAATTTCAAGAGGCGTCTCAATACCGGCCCTCACGAGGCTTTTTTCCACAAAAAAGAACGGCCCGTCGTCGACGGATACCACAAGGACCCCTTTCTGTATCGTGCCCGTGAAATAAAAGAGGTCGACATTCTGGAGAATAACCGCGAAGGAGAGACCTTTGGCGGCCATTTTTTCTCTGAACAGGTTTATCCTTGCATCTACTTCTTCTCTGGGGGTCAGATCACAAACGTTTAAGCTCTTCAACATGGCTCAAGATCCTTTCTATTATATCTTCTTTTTTCACCCTCTCGGATTCCTTCTCGCGCCTGAGTTTTATCTCCGCATACCCTTCTTTCAGGTTTCTTTCCCCGATAGTGATCCGTATGGGTATGCCGATGAGGTCGCAATCCTTGAATTTCACCCCTGGCCTTTCGTTCCTGTCGTCCAAGATGGCATCAATGCCTTTATCGAGAAGCGCATGGTATACCTGGAAAGCGAATTCCATGGATTCGGCATGGGAGGTGTTTACCGGCAGCACGTCCACCTCGAAAGGAGCTATGGCGATGGGGAGTATCATGCCGTTGTCGTCATGGCCCTGCTCAATGGCCGCGGCCACGGTCCTGGAAGCGCCGATACCGTAGCAGCCCATTACCATGAATTGCTCTTTACCGTTCTTGTCAAGGAAAGCGGCGTTCATCGCCTTGCTGTACTTGAGGCCGAGCTTGAAGATGTGGCCTACCTCAATCCCCTTTGTGGCGGTATGGGCTTCCCTGCACCGCGGGCAGAGGTCGCCCGCCTCCGCGATCTTGAGATCGTAGAATCCTTTTACGGAAAAATCCTCCACGTTTACGTCCACAACATGGACGTCTCTCTCGTTTCCGCCGATCACGAAATCTTCCATAAAGAGTATATCCATATCCGCGCAGAGGGGAATGGTAAGACCGATGGGACCCGAAAACCCCAGGGGCCCGCCTGTGACTTTCTCAATAGTCTCCTCGTCTGCCAATTCTGCCCAGTCGAGGCCGAGAAGGTTTCTGAGCTTCGTCTCGTTGACCTCTCTATCCCCTTTGACGAGCACCCCGAGGACGCCCTGGTCCGTATTATAGATGAGGGTCTTGACAAGCTTTGCCGGCGCCACACCTAAGAAGGCCGCCACATCGCCGACTTTTTTCTGCCCCGGAGTCTCCACCCGTTTAAAAAGGCCTTGCTTCCTGGATGTGGCCGTCTCGGCGAAACCGATCTCCGCTTTTTCAAGGTTGGCGGCATAGCCGCAGTTCGTGCAGGAGATAATTACATCCTCGCCCGTATCGGCAAGGACCATGAATTCGTGGGAGAAACTCCCGCCTATCTGCCCTGTATCAGCCTCAACCGCCCTGAAATGAAATCCGCACCGTTTGAAAATGCGCATGTACGCGTCGTACATGTTGAGATAGCTCTCCTCCGCCCCTGACTCGTCGGCGTCAAAACTGTACGCGTCCTTCATGGTGAATTCCCGCCCGCGCATAACCCCGAACCTCGGCCGTATCTCGTCCCTGAATTTCGTCTGGATCTGGTAGAGGACTAGGGGGAGTTCCCTGTATGAGCGCACCTCCCGGCGCACGAGGTCGGTGACCACCTCCTCGTGGGTGGGGGCGAGGCAGATGTCCCGGTTGTTGCGGTCGACGAATCGGAGAAGTTCTTTTCCGTACTTGTCCCATCGCGAGCTTTCGACCCAGAGTTCCTTAGGCTGGACGAGGGGCATCATGATCTCCTGGGCGCCTTTCCTGTTCATCTCCTCCCGTATGATCTGCTCCACTTTTCGGAGAGAACGGAGCCCCAGTGGCAGCCAGGTATAAATGCCCGAGGCAAGGCGACGGATGAATCCGGCGCGGAGCATGAGCTTGTGGCTTATGACCTCAGCTTCCTTGGGTACTTCCTTCATGGTGGGGATGAACATCCTGGAGAATAACATCATGCCTCCTTGCGAGCTGGTGAGTGAACATAAGAAAGCATGATGCCTCTTTATGTTTCTGTGAAAAGGTACTCCAAAATAGCTGAAAATTCAATGGATTTGTTGGCGAGGATAAGGGACGGAGGAGAGTTGCCGCCAGGTAACGCCTATGGAAGATACTTCTAAGATACGGGTTAATAAATAAAACTTTTCTTTGAGAATGGCCTGTAATTGGAATGCCGTCTCCGATGTGCTATCATGTATTGTGTTTATCCGCATTGTTTGCGCTTCAGGAGATCGTGAATGCCCCCTCTGACTATCGCCGCTTCTTATCGGCCCGGACCTCTTTTTCATAAAACAATCGCCGCTTTCACCAGATCAGGCATCGTTGAGCGTGTAATCGTCGTCTGTCCGGAAACGGTCAGTCCGCCGCCATCCGGGGCGTATGAACTCCTTCCCGGGTCACTCTCGTCAGGCCGGACGCTCATTGCCATTCTTGAAGATTTACGGACGAATCATCTGCTCCTCCTTCCCGGGGCAGAGCAGATTTCGGCAGGACCCGATACGCTCCATAGAATGGTGGAGGAGGCCCGCACTACAGGGGCAGGCATGGTCTATTCCGATTTCAATGATGAGGGCGCAAGAGGCGTATCGACTCACCCCCTCATTGATTACCAGACGGGAAGTGTCCGCGATGATTTCGACTTTGGGGCCATGATGCTCTTCCAGGTCTCGTCGGTTCGTCATGCGCTTGGGAAATACGGTCCTATTTCTCCGGTAAGGTTCGCAGGTCTCTATGACCTTCGCCTCAAAGTTTCCGTCGACCACCCCCTCCGTCGTATCGGAGAGCCGCTTTACTCCATAATTGAGGCGGATAAATCTCAATCCGGCGAAGCGATTTTTGCCTATGTCGATCCTCGAAACAGAGCCGTACAGGAAGAGATGGAAAGGGTTTTCGCCGAACATCTGAAAAATACGGGGGCGTATCTGTCGCCGGAACATCTGAGGAATGCCTGTGAATCAACCGGGTCTTTTCCGGTGGAGGCCTCCGTCATTATCCCCGTAAAGAACCGGAAAGGAACGATCTCCGACGCGGTGAAAAGCGCCTTTTCGCAGGAGACGGATTTTCCATTCAACGTCATCGTGGTGGATAACCATTCAACAGACGGGACGACTGGGGCGCTCTCCGGGCTCGCCGGCAAGTTTCCCGCCCTTGTTCACATCGTGCCGGCAAGGACCGACCTGGGCATAGGGGGCTGCTGGAATGAAGCCCTCTACGCCGGCCAATGCGGACGCTATGCCGTTCAACTGGATTCTGACGACCTCTACAGCGGCCCATCAACGCTTCAGAAAATTGTAGACCTGCTGCGCCGTGGGCGGTACGGGATGGTAATAGGCTCCTATACTATCGTCAATTTTGATTTGCACGAAATTCCTCCCGGACTTATCGACCACAGGGAATGGACCGACGGGAACGGCCACAACAACGCGCTTCGTATAAACGGCCTGGGTGCGCCGCGGGCATTCGATACAGGCCTCATGCGTGCTTTCGGGTTCCTCAATGTGAGCTACGGCGAGGACTATGCGGCGGCTCTTCGCGTCTGCCGGGAATACCGGATCGGCAGGATATATGAAAACCTTTATTTTTGCAGGCGTTGGGAGGGAAATACCGACGCGGCCCTATCCATTCCCGAGATAAACAGGAACAATATATTCAAGGATAAAGTCCGCACCGACGAAATCCTTGCCCGGAAGAAAATAAACATGGAGGGGGCCTGATGACCGAAAGACGGACGGGACAGGGACATCCCAGGGCTTCTCTCGCCTCAAGAATATATGCCTCCTTTGACGGGAATGGAGGAAGGAGCGGCCTTGACAGTCTTTGCGCAAGCCTTCTGTCGGAACAGAAAGAGGCGTGGGCTGATTGCCGGGAAGGCCATGAATCCCTTGACGACGTGAAGGTCCGCACGCTCTTGTGCGCCGGTTTCTCCGTGCGCATCCAGCACAATCGGGGACGGATGAGGAGCACCACGGCGGCCGTGGAAGAGAAGGTCATAAGCGAAAGACCCTGTTTCCTGTGTGTTTCCAATTTAGCCCCAAGCCAGAAAGGCGTCCTCTATCGCAACGGATACCTGATTCTTTGCAACCCCATGCCCGTATTTCATCCCCACTTCACAGTGTGCAACCTTGATCACCGTCCCCAGGCAGTGGAGGATAATATTCAAACCCTCCTTCAGCTCGCAGGCGACTTCGGTGGTTCCTGGACGGTTCTCTACAACGGACCGCGATGCGGGGCGTCAGCGCCCGACCATCTTCATTTCCAGGTAATCGCATCGGGACAGATGCCCGTGGAAGATGAAATCGAGGAGGCGGGCAGACTTATGCCTGCCGCAAAGAGGGATGGTTCCCGTCTGTTTCGCGTCGGGAATATGGGGAGGGAAGCGCTGCTTATTGAGGGTGACAGTCCGCTCACTGTGTCGCGGGTATTTCGCGATCTTGCACGAGCGCTCAGGAAGGTTCTTCATTCCTATGACGAGCCCATGATGAGCGTTGCGGGTTTTCTCCGGGGCCGTCTGTGGCGGCTCCTGGTATTTCCCAGAGCAAAACACCGTCCCGAGGCCTTTTTTATGGAAGGCGATGCCCGCCTGGTGGTAAGCCCCGCAGTCATTGAGATGGGAGGCGTGATCGTAGCCCCCCGGGAGAAGGACTTTGATCGGCTAAACCAATCCCATGTGGAGGGCATCTACGGGGAAGTATCCCTGGACGGAGGAACCGTAAAGGAAGTCATCCGCGCCATGGCGGAATGTGACGCCGCCCCGCAAAACTTGCCTCGCATTTCTCCGCAATAAGCATAAGAGCTCCATCCCCCTGACAGTATTGGTTATCCCGCCTAATCAGTCTCATAAGCTCCCGCTGATAGTTAGACTCTATGCGATGGGGGTAATCCCATTTATTCTTCATCATCCTCATCATCAAGATATTTCAAGTCTTTGGGGTCAAACCCCAATACAGCTATGACATCTGGCGGCGTTACCTCCATCTCTTCGTCATCGGGGTCAGGGTCGTCTACTTCTCGACTAAAGTCATAACTACCCTCGTCAGATTCATCCTGATCTGAAAGCTCGGATAAAAATGCAATGGCCTCCTCATTGCTGATCATTATTTTTTCCTCCATTTATCAAATACTCTGGGGTCTATATATGCCTGCAACACAATAGTAGGCGTATTGCCAAGTTTTTCACTTACTATTTTACCTACCTCATTGATCAGTTCGCCTTCCACATTTTGAGGTAAGCAGGTAAATGGGCCGCCTCTCTCGGTCCTACGAGGATCTCCCAGCCCGGAAGCTCCTCTTCCAAATCCCCTAAGATCACCGCTGCGTAGCCGGGGATGATGAGTTTATGGTGCTTCAATTTGTCGGCAATACCGCTCTTTTTGATAAACGATCCCACGAGATCACCTACAAATTTTCCCGCCGCCCAAGCGGTCATTACGGAAAGGCCTTCCGTATCCATAATGGCGAGCCATGCGGGTACTCGCGAATTCTCTATCTCGCCGCTTATAATGAAATAGGTGAGAGAGAAATTGCACGTAACGAGTACAGGGGAGTTTTCATCGGGATTGTTTATGGGATAGAGGCCCTCCTGGGTGGTCATTGGCCTTTGAGGATCGGTATAGATATTCATCCTTTGGAGAAGAAGGGGAAAAATCGACTCGCCCTGAAAATCACTCATCACGATAATCCCCGCATATTTCGCAACAAACATGGAGGCGATCACGGTCTCTTTCATCAGGTCATCAGTCATTTCGCAAGGAAAAGTGATGGTTGGAAAACCCAAGGGTTTATACTTTGTTTGGAGCGCTGCTCTCCTGATAATGATCTGTTCCTCAAATCCTTTCTTCACTGTACGGGTTGAAGTGTCGATAACCAGGTCCTTAATGCCTTGGGCAGTTAGCGTCTCGGTGAGTGAGGCGACTTCTTCGAGTCCCGTACCTTTTACTGCGAGGGGGCATTCGAATTCCCGGGCGAGGGCGCCGAAGGCTTCGCAGTTTTCCCTGGTGGCCGCATAAATGAGGGGTTTTCGCTTTTTTGCTGATTCAAGGGCCTCTCTCATGACGGACGGATCGCAGGACATTATAACAATAGAATAAGGCTCGTTGGCCGCCTTTTGCACAAGACGAAGGAATCTCTCCCTGTTGCCGGTCTCTTTTAAGGCCACGAGCTCAGGTTTCATGATCTGGCCTACCCGTTCATACTGATATGCGGCGAGACTGGCAAACCGCCGGTCTATTTCGGCGTCGTCCATACTGTCTGTGATCAGAATGGCGACCCCGGGCTTATTGAAGAAGGTCTTTTCGTGACGGAACATGACAGTCTCCCCGCCCGTCTTCACCTCATAATCGCCCGTGCCTATGGATACCTGCCGGATCGGCGGGGCGGAAGCTTCCGAAAGCTGCTCCTGCGCCTCGTCACTCACCGTGGGGCAAAGGCTGAGATCGCTCTTGCCGGCAGCGAGCGCCATGGCAAACGCCAGGCATGTAGGGAATTTACATTCTCCGCAGTTCGTCTTTGGCAGCAGCTTGAAAATCTGTATTCCGGTCAACGCCATTGTTATTCTCCTTCGGCTGCAGTCGTTAAAGGGCATGGAACAGTGATAGCCGAAATGCAAGGCGAAAGGAGGAAAAAAGTCCGTGACCTCAATGATCTCAATTTCTCTTTTGCTTTTCTGTCAGTCGCCTTATGTTTTGTCTATTCACTAAAAAAGAGCTTCCATGCCGAGGCACGGGTGACCCTTTTCGGTAATGTACGCAAGGACTTCATCTTCAGTGGCGGCTACGGTCTCATCGGCTATCATGTCGGGGAGGTCGGGGTAGCCTAACTCTTCGCCCCTCTTTTTCAGTCTGTCGTATATCTCGTCTTTTAGCCTTTTGGGCATCCATGCGATGCGCAAAAGACCGCCGTCACCTTTCAGGAATTTCCTCTGGGTAATATTATACTTGCTGTGGCCTAAGAAACCAGGAGTTTGGGCGCCTCCTCCCACGGAACCGGCGAGGCTCGTGAATTTCAGACCGCATGGCGTCATATCGAGGAAGTCCCTGTCTACCGTCATAATCGCGTTGCACATGGGCAGAACCGCCGCGATGCACTCGCAGCAGCCGCAGGTGGTCATTGGGTCTACCATGAGACTGTAGAGGCTCACGTTCTCCACTTTCTGCCGGGAGGCCTTCCTTATGTAATCGTTGCAGCCTTCAAACTGGCCGTAACGCTCGTCAATGCAGTCCCCCTTCTGCACGGGCTGGTTGGGTCCGTCGGGACTTATCTCGTTGGAGGCGCGGCAATCAAGCCAGTTATAAGCGCCGCACAGTCCTGTCCTCTCAGGGCTCACGATGCACACATGATCCGGCGCGAAAGATTGGCATAGGATACATGAGTAAAAGGTGTCAACGTCTTCGTCGGTCATCCCCTCAATCCGCGCGTCCCTGTGTTCGTAGGAAGTCCTCGCCTGATCGAGAATCTCTTTCACTTTGGCCTCATCCGTGTATATCTTTATCTGCACCTTGTCGAATATGGCGCCGAAGTCCTGATGGTATTTCGCGTGGATGATCCTGCCTATGTCTTCGAGTTTGAAACCTTTCTCTGCCGCCTGCTTTGAGATCCTTATCCAAGCGATGTCCCTCTGCCCTATGTGCATGACGCCCTGGGCCTGGTTGATGAGGTGATGATTCTGCCGCTCCAGTATAGGCTCGAAATCCTCCTGGAAGTTTCGGCCCGCCACTTCGGCCACCATGGCGAAATGGAGGCGCGCTCCCGCCTGAATATCTCCCATATTTGAGCCGATCACCTCAATTCGCCCGTCCTCTACCTCATCCATCCTCTTCGACGTGGTCCATTCGACGGCAATTGTCCTTCCGCCGCCCATCTCGAGGTAGATATCTTCTCCCCTCACTCGCTCCCCTTCAAAGGCAGGGCCGTAGGAAACCGGGATGGGCACTTTTGCGACCTGGATTTTAAGTCCCCTCACTTCGACGGCCCTCTGGACTATCTGGTCATGGGGGATATTGGAGACCACATGCTCATACGTGCATATGCCTGTGGGAAGTACCTGCGGTATCGGGGTGTCGGCGATGGTGGGGAATCCCCAGTTGATCGCCCCTGCCGCATTTGCGTACCACTCGTCGGTCACATCCCCCAAGGCGAGGATAAAGGCGTACGTTCTGTCTTTATTATAGATGAGGTTCCGCCTGAAATCCCCTGGCTTGATGCCGCCGAACGCCATGGCGACACGGCACGCGAAACCGATGGCGAACACGGCCTGGTGCACATCAGGGCCGAAGGAGACGAGCCTTGTGGGCCACCCCATCTGGACATTTTCCTCAATAAGCTGCTCGGAGAACCGTCTCCCGTTGTTCTCGCCGCACATGAAGACATAAAGGTTCTTTTCCTGGAGTTCCAAGGCGATCTTCACGGCAGTCTTCGAATCGGGCGCCGCCCCCACGATGGCGGCAAAGCCGGGGGCTGTGCCATCGACAAATTCCACCCCCCGTTTTCTGAAAATCACGTCGTTTGCGGCGCCGAGCCATAACCCTTTTCCATTCCGGGAGGGGTCGACATCTTCGCTGTTTGCAAGGTAGCAATCGGGCTCTTCAAGGTATCTTAAGGCCTCCATCATCTCTTCGGCAAAGAACGTGGCCATTCCTGCGTCAAGGGCAGGGGCGAGATATGGCAGGGCGACGTTCTCTCTCACCGGCGGAGGTATAAGTTTCCTGCAGATATGAAGGACTCTTTCCATATCCCCTATCTTTGAGACGGCGATGCCCGTCATGGAGTAAATGATGGGCAGGTAATAGGCCGTGTTGGGAAAGGCTACCTGCTGCTCCGGTCCGTACTTCTCCAGCGTCTCCTTATATGTTTCTTCCGCTCTCCGAAAGATTTTATGTGCTCCTCTTATCGCGGCGGACGCGATTATCTTCGACATCGGACGCCTCCTTTATGCCAGTTCCCTGCGCATTGCCATATCAAACAATACGCGCTCACGCGCTTTTTCGAGACCGAGAGCCTTTCTCTTCTTATCTATCTGGCTGATCATAAGATGGGCTGCTTTTACAGGATCTTCTTCGTAGGCCCACATGCCTTTGTATATTTCTTCGAATTCCTCAAAGAGATGACGGGTCACCTTCTCGCTGCCCACAGTGGGCCATGTGGTGCCAAACACGGTAAATACACCGGAAGCCACAAAATACTGTCCTATGGCGAGGGCTTTCTCGCTCATCCATTCAGGCGCCGCCCCCACGACAGGGAGATCAGAGAGATCATCGCCCAGGCCGCCTTCTTTTACCATGGCGGTGGCCGCAATGAGGAGTCTTGAATTGTCCACGCACGCCCCCATGTGGAGTACAGGTGGAATACCCACTGCCTCGCATACCTCCGCGAGACCGTCTCCCGCGAACTCTCTTGCCGCCTCCGGAGTCAGAAGCCCTTCCTTTCCGCATGCCATGGCTGCGCACCCGGTGGTGAGAACCAGAACGTCATTTTTTATGAGTTCCTTTATCATGGCAATGTGGGCGGAATCGTGAACGGTCCTCACGTTGTTGCATCCCACAACTCCGGCTACTCCTCTGATTCTGCCGTTTATGATGTTATCATTTAAAGGCCGGTAGCTTGCCCTGAAGAGGCCTCCCAGCAGGTAGTTGATAGTTTCATGGCTGAACCCAACCACAATATCTCTGGCCTGATCGGGAATATAGACGGATCCGCGCCTGTTGGGATAGTTCTCAATGGCCATTTTGAGGATCTTCTTCGCCATATCAAGTCCGGAGTCGGGGTGGAACTCCATGTGGACTGCGCCCTCAATCTTCGCCCTGTCCGAGGTTGTGACGAGCTTTGTGTGGAAACAGGCCGCCACATCCTGAAGCCCCTGCATCTGACACTGGACGTCAACGGTCATAAGCTCTACCGCTCCTGTCACCAGAGCGAGTTCCTGCTGGAGGAAGTTTCCTGCGCACGGGATACCGTGTCTCATGAGTACTTCGTTGGCGGAACAGCACATGCCCGCGAGGTTGATTCCCTTTGCTCCCGCTTTTTCGGCGAGTTTCTTTATCTCGGGATCACGGCTCGCCGCCGCGAGAAGCTCGGGCAGGAACGGCTCGTGGCCGTGCACCACCACGTTCACTTCATCTTCCTTGAGGACGCCTAAGTTAATCTTACCCACCACAGGTACGGGCGTGCCGAACATTATATCCTGGAGATCCGTAGATATCATGGAGCCGCCCCAACCGTCCGCAAGGGCGCAGCGGGTGGCCTGCTCAATGATATGGGTATAGTCCTGGTCGACGCCCATGTGGGTCCGGTGCATAACCTCGACCACCTCTCTGTCGACCCCGCGGGGCACAACCCCCAGTCTTCTCCACAACTCCTGCCGTTTCAAGGGCGCTTTGCCGATATAGACAAGCTCGCCGTGCTGCTTCCCGAATTCATCAAGCGCTTTTCTGCCCAACTCTACGGCAATGTCTTTGATTTCCTTTCCTTCAATCTCTATATTGAAGTCGAGGGCCACTTCTAAAAGCTTGACCTCGTCCTTTATCTCGAAACCCTGGGCCTGCCCCAGGGCCGCCTTGAGGAATGTCTCCACCACTTCTCTTGCGTGGTCTGAGTGCGCCGCAGTACCGGCGGCAATCTTCCGGGCAAAATTCCTCGCCACCACCGTCTCTATTGTGGCTCCGCATACGCCGACCCTCCGTTTCTCCTCGCCTTTCTTTGAGCGCGGAAGTCTGCATGGGCCCATGGAGCAGACCTTGCAGCAACTCTCTTCCACCCCGATCGGGCATGGTCTTATCTCGTCGGCCCTGAAAAACGCCGTACTGATCTGCTCTTTTTCGGCCTTTTCAAGGAGCTCTTCCGTTGCCTTATCGATGCTCCGTTTCTTTTCTTCTGCCATTTAAGCCCCCTTCTTCCTAACCCATCAACGCCCCGGTCATCTCTTTGACCAGGGAAATCGCGTCAGGATGCCTCATAATTACGATATCCGCGCCCGCAATAAGGAGACTAATGGCGCTCACCGCTTCCATCAGAATTACCCGCTTCTTCTCGTCCCCGAGTCTCGCCTCCTCCGCTTTCGTGAGTCTCGCCTCCCTTGATTTCCAGATTTCCTGGGCCATATTGCAGATGATGGGGGACTGGAGCTTCACGTCCTCCTGGGTAAGGGCTGCCATCCGGTCCCTTTCCATCACGGAATAAGTATATTCGAGACCGTAGCCAAGACCGCCGGTCGTGGGGTCAATGATAATCTTGTCGTCGGGCACGCCGAGGTTGCCGAGCAGGATATTCAACTGCTTCGCAAGGTTTACATCAATAGGAGACGATGCCGCAACCGCCTGCCCGTATCCTATGGCCATGGCCCCTATCTGCTTGTAGTTCTTCTCCGCCACGGGGCCGATCAGGAGGTTCTTCCCTTCACAGACCTCCGCCACCCTCCTCAATAAGACCGCGTCCTTCTCTTCGCTGGTAGTACCCCACACAATCAGGGGAACATCAACGGCGGCGGATACGGCCTCAACAACCTTTACCGCTTCCTCGGGGTCCCGGTCCATGCCGTTTGGGTCCGTGCTCTTAAGCATTAGGGCGATGATCTCGGCGCCGTATGTTTCTACCGACTTTCGCGCCCATGCCGGAGGATCTCCTATTACATCCCCATAAGGCTCCACTGCCCATTCAGGCCAGTCGTCCGGTTGAAAGTCCCACACTTCAAAGGCCACCTTAGGGGTATGAGGCATCTCTCCCTCGAAAAGGTGGAAGGGGTAGCAGGATTCGCCGCCTATCGTTACCGCCTTGGGACCTGTGCCGATAGTGACTTCTTTGACGCGGCCGCTGTATTTTGTCGTGGGGATCTGAAATGGCATATCTTCTCCTTGTCAGGCGTCTTTCTTCCGTCTTTCGCTGCCGAACCAGTCTTTGCTGTACCAATAGCGGAGAGCGCTCCGGAGGTAGTTTACAGTCAATTCACGCGTATCGAGACGTGCTTTCCAATCGTAGGAGCCGTCCGGTTTTCCCTCTTCGTAGGTAGGGCCCAGTACTTTGACCTTCTCTCCGTCAAAGCGTTCTTTTTCGTCGTAGATATATTCGCTCACAAGTCCTCCCGATCAATACTAATCCGCTTAAAGCCCATCGGCGTAAACAATCTTTGCTGAGGAAAATTTCAAACAAAATTGTTATCTGTCAAAAAAGATTGTTTAAGCCTGCGAGAGCCGCCATATTATAACAAGTTCTGAAAAATATTGAAAGCACCCTCCCCCAGGCGTCAAACCTTATCAATGGTTCACATAGAGACATCTTCCCTATAAGCGCTTGGTCAATAATAGCTTTTACCCTTGACAAACACATTCTGCTTGCTATACTTAC
>JAISPL010000044.1 GCA_031274925.1 Syntrophobacterales bacterium
GAGGAGATTGAGAAGTTGAATCTGTGAAATCATCTTTACAGGTATTGATCCAAGTCGGTTATCAACCCGTCGATCAATATCCTCGTGCCGTCTTCCGACTGCTCCAGTGTAATTTCTCCCATTAGGATATACTCGGATACTCTCGGCTGCCTATAAGGCATCAAGACTAACAAAGAATCTACTTATGTTCTAGAATCAGCAACCGATAAACCTGCAACCGACTAACATCAGTGAGATTATACAAGGGACAGGGCAACTGTTGAAAGACTTCTTGTGTGGGATATCTTGTTCGAGACCCATCTTATGGCGGATAATGTTACTATCTGCAGACGCTACACATATCGACCATGTTTTGTTTGATCTTGTCACCAACGTGAGGGATTCTATATCCAAAAAGAGGCCTTGCTTATCAAGACGAAAATGATCCTATTGGATCGGAGCTCTGTCCAGTTTTTATGCGGGCGCCTGTTTGTTTAACGCTTGTCGTACCTTTCGCAACATCTCGCCCGGTGACAGGGGTTTGGATATGAAATTGATCGATTCATTGTGAATCCCCTTGCCAAAGACTATATCTACTGTATAGCCGCTGGTGAAGATAGCTCGGATGCATGGATTTATCGTCTTGATCGCGTCATGAGTCTCTTTTCCGTTCATCTTCGGCATAACCACGTCGAGGATGAGGAGATCAATCTCTTTCTCGTGTTCCGAGAACTTTAGCACTGCATCCTCCCCATCAATTGCCTCTATTACGGTGTAACCGCTAGCGGTAAGTATCTCTTTCGCGAGCCTTCTCACCTCGTCGTTATCCTCAGCCACCAGGATAGTCTCGTCTCCTCCCTGCATATCTTCTCGGACCGTTGATGTTTCTTCGGCCTGAGCTTTCACTATGGGGAGATAGATGACGAATGTGGTCCCCGATCCAGGCTCGCTTGAGACGCTAATATACCCGTTGTGTTGCTTCACTATACCGTAAGCCATGGAGAGACCGAGCCCAGTTCCTTTCCCCACCTCTTTGGTAGTAAAGAAGGGTTCGAATATTTTCTCCATCGTCTCTTGGTCCATACCGACACCCGTATCGGTGACCGAGATGGAGGCATAATCCCCCGTCTCGCCTAACCTGTGGGTCTCACTGAACTTGCTGTCCAGAGAGACCTTCTTTGCCTCCAGGGTAAGCTTGCCCCCTTTCGGCATGGCGTCTCTAGCATTGGTAACGAGATTCATCAGTACTTGAGCGATCTGGGTGGCATCGGCTTTCACTACCACATCGTGGTTGATTATCACCACCCTGAATTCTATATCTTCCGTGAGGAGCCTCTTCAAGAGTTCCTCCGTCTCCCGTATCATTTCGGAAACCTTCCTGGGCTTCAGTTCGATCACCTGTTTCCTTCCAAAAGCAAGGAGACTCTGGGTGAGGGTAGCGGCTTTCTGGGAGGATGTGAGGATGCGGTCTGCATAGATCTTCCTCGAATCTCCCGCTTCCATATTCATCTGGAGGAGACTCCCGTACCCTATGATGGCCGTAAGGATGTTGTTGAAGTCATGGGCGATGCCTCCCGCTAGAGTACCTATGGCCTCCATCTTCTGGGACTGGCGGAGCTGGGATTCGAGGTGGATCTTTTCCTCTTCAGCCTTGGCACGCTGGGTAATGTCATGAGCTGAGATGGCGATGCGGGAGACTGAAGAACCATCCACTGAGAAAACAGGATATACATAGGTGTCAAAGAGTTTACCCTCTCTCCTGTCGGCATAATGGATATATTCACCCGAGGCGAATACCATGTCAAAGTGTCCTTTTCGGACACGGGCCACCTCGGGGTCGAAATAGTCGTACAGACAGGTTCCCACGAGTTCCTGGACGGTGGTTTTTAGCCTCTGAGCGACCACTTCGTTGGCTACAAGAACAGTGCCTTGGATATCAATCAGTAGAAGAGTTTCCCTGGTGGCATTGATCAGCGCCCGGAGTGTTTCCTCACTTTCCTTCAGAGTCTCTTCTGCTTTCTGGCGCGTGGTAATATCCTCGGAGCTCACGATAGATCTGCCTCCTTGGAGAGGCGCTGCTATGAAGCTGACGATTTTTTTCGTTCCGTCTTTACAAGTAACAGTAAAAATTGTGGACGCAGCCTCATTTGTCCAGGGCTTCAGAGTATCCTTAAGCCACGACGAAATAACAATATGCCTGTATTCTTGGTCAGGATAAGCCTTCCGCAGCCACGTTTTTCCGTCGGGAATCTCCGTGAGGTCGTATCCGAAGGTCTCTCTGAATTTGGGATTTATGTAGGTGATATTACTGGAAGAGTCTAACATGATCATCCCAAAAGGAGCATTTTCGCAAATAGAAGAAAAGTTATGCCTCTCGTATGCTAGTTTTTTTTCCGACTGAGTGCGGTCTGTTATATCGACCATGGCCCCGATCAATCCCGCCACATGACCGTCCTGATCGTTATAGGTCGCTTTACTCAATAGGATGTCTCTTGTCTTGCCGGACTTGTGCTGGACGGTGGTTTCATAGGATCGAATTCCGGGATGTGCAAAAAGCTCAATGTCCATCCGGTTATAGATACTTGCCATGTTAGGCGGGTGCACTTCAAAGACGGACTTGCCTATGATACTCTCTCTGGGTATGCCGATATACTCGAGAAATGCCTTGTTGCAACCCTGATAAAGGCCGTTTTTGTTCTTATGAAAAACCCCGTTCGGAATGGCATCAATCAGGTTTTGAAGAAACTGGAACTGCATGGTGAGCGCTTCTTCGGCTAGCTTGCGCTCATATTCCTTCCGTTCAAGTTCATCTGCCATCTCGTCAAAAGTTTTCGCCAGGTATCCAAACTCACTTTCCCCGTGAGGTAGCCCCGTGCGGGATTTCAGGTCTCCAATTCCCAGTTTACGGGACGCGTGAACGAGCGTTTCTAGTTTTCCCGAGATTACGGCCCGGCCAATTATTAAAGCTGACGTCACAGCCAGGAAAAAGGCGATGCCAAAGAGGTACATGTTCGTGACGAGAAGCCCTCTTGTTTTGGCGAGAGCCTTTTTCTCTGAGATGCCGACGTTAATAAACAGGTATGGTGAAGCGTTTTCTGTCAGGCGGAACAGCTTATATGCAAAAATATAGTTTTCCCCGTCTTTTGCTTGGGAGAAGATGCCTTGTTCGGGTCCTGTCGTCATGTTGAGTATTCTATCGCGGCAATCAAGCTTGCCTATGTATTTCTCCGGATGAGGACTCCTGAAAAGCTGGATGCCTTTGTGGTCTGTGAGGGACAGAATAGAATCCGGCGGTACTTTGGTTTTAAGAAAAATCTCCCCGTAACGAGCAATATTGACTGAGGCTACGACAACCCCTTTCAGACGATGATCTTCATCTAGAATAGGGAGCGCATATTGAATGGATGGTTTTTCGCTGATTGCCCCTATGCTGTATTCACCGACTGAAAAGCTTTTAGTGGTTATCGCGTCTTTAAAATATTTCCTGTGTTTTATACTACGTGGCGTGAAAGGTATACCGGACGAAATAATTATCCCCTGCGGATTCACTATCGCAAGGTTTGCATAAATCGGGTTGTGGGCCAGCAGTTCCTCAAAAAGCTTGTTGCAACCGGACACGGTGAGACCCCGTACCTCGGGCAATTTGGAGAGGGTGGCCAGAAGTTGGCGGGTGCTTTCCATGGTACGCTCATGCTCGGCTGCGATATGGTTTAATACCATGGTAATGCTCATTTCAGCTTCTCTCACCGCGTCCAAGCGATGTTTGTACCCTGTGTATAGAATAATTCCAAGCGCTGGAATTATTGCGATCAAGACAAGAATCACGAGATGTATTCTGACAGATTTCAGGAATGGGTACGCTCGCAGATTTTTTCTCATGTCATGAGACCTCGGCCCCCAATGTGAATTTCTCAAAAACAATGCGGTGGTTAATTTACTTAATCCGTTTGCTTAATATTGTATCACAAGACGGAGGCGCAATCTACTTTGAGTTGTGATATTTTGACAGGGATGTGTTATTGTGCTCAATATTTTATAAAAAAGAGGTAAAAAATAAGTAGTTAGAGAAAAATAGACATGAAGAGGGATTGCGTTTCAGAGGTACGGTGTGCTTGAGGGAACCGAAAGATAAATTGGCTGGATGGATGGGCGCGGGTCTTTCCGGAAAAGGTGTCCTGGGAGACAGGGAAAGCAGTGGAGATTATGATCCGGGGAGTGCCTCCCAACTGCACAATGCCTCCACGATAAACATAAATATAATAGAGAAACGAAAGGTGGCATTTTCTATGGAAGCGTCGTATCTATCATCCAGCAGATACGGTGTGGGCGTACACTTACCATGGCAGGCTGGTCAATTGAGGCGGCATGGCATGCGAAAAGGTGTGCGAGAGATCTACCACCAGATTACGGGAAATGAGGTACTATCCATCAGCGGTTCCGGTGATGGCGAGGATTATGTAGATGTACCGTGCTGATTCATGAGGACGAGCCGCGTCGCTGATACTGGCCGATTTTGAAACAGACCTCTTTAGAAAGGAAGAAAATAAAGATAGAAACGGATTGTAATTTTTTCCATCAGGCATTTCAGGCATTAATGAGGCGAATTGATCTGCAGGTAGAAACTTCCAAGGCTGCTTGTCGATCGTTTACCCGCGATTCTGTAGCATGAGTTCCAATGGATTCAGAAAGAGATAAAACTGGCTTATAAGATAACTCTCCTTATACAATAGCGCATAATGCCGGATTAGGGAAAGAGGAGTACTGAGGGGAACCAATCCGCCGCGATAGTTTTGAATTACTTCGCGTAATTCCAGTTTTTCATCGGGAGACAGATATTTCCCGAGATGCTCGGCCGCATGGTGTAGCATATACATGTTTTTCCTCTCGGTGGACGCACACCGAAGGGCCGCCATGAGCCGGATGATGTATTCTTGATAAATATTCTTCTCCAACTGCCCCGTTGACGTAAGGAGGCGGTTAAGAGATGCGTGATGCCTGGGGCTATGTGAGAGAAGAAGGAGGTCGTGACGCCCATGGAACCTGATCAAACTCTTCAATGAATTGCTCTCGGCAAGAAACCGGAGCCATCTTTTGAAAGTGAAAACTCGGGTAAAGAAATTTTCCTGCGCTGCTGGACCATGCAGGGCATTCTCTTCCGCTACCGGCATATGGGGAAAATTATTCACGCAGGCTCCGGCAAATAGTCCCCTACCCACACTGGATGGCGCTCCCTGGGCGGCATCATATATCGGTACGCCATACAAGCCGCAACTCGGGGACCGCGCCTTGAAGATAAAACCGTAAAGCCCTGACCGTGCAAGCTCATACAGTTTCGATTTTGTCCATCCCAATATGCGTTCCGTATGGTCCGCATCGCTATGGATCGTCTTAAGACAAGGTTGAGGATGGCCGGTAACGAGACGCATGACCTCTCTCGGCACACCCAGACCACATTCTGTTTCTGGGCATACAGGAACCCAATCAATATACGAAGATAAAGCCCCCGTAAGACAATGATCATGTTTATGTCCGCCGTCATAGCGTACCCTTTCTCCGAGAAGACATCTGCTGATCCCTACTCTGATTTTGTTCACAGATTTAAACCCTCATGGTTGCCGCAGGCAATCGCCCTGCGCACAGGCACCGGAGGCTTCCACTGTTCGGTCCAGTTGAAGGTGGACTGTATGTTTGACATGTCTTATGCAACACACGTATCATAATAGAATGGACGAGAAAGATTCGTCAACTTCCAGCCAAGGGTTACCTGGTGACTGGGTCACGTACGATCCCGAAAAGCCTTTGTATGAGATCCGCCATCTGTGCGTTTATTTGTCAGAATTGCGTGACTTGACGGAAGACGAAGGAGATAGCGGGAAGAAGTCCGGCCCAGGTATATGAACAGGTGGCAGACATACCTCGTAAGATGATTCATGGGGGTTATGGATAGAGAGATGACGGGAAGCGGAAGAAGGAAGGGGGGAATGAGACGATGGTCTCATTCCCCCCTGTGATTCATTTCTTTCGTGTTATACCGCCTGCCTTTATGGCTGAATCAATGGCGTGTCGACGCGTTGCTTCGATTCTTCTGTCGACCATCATCAATGCGGTTTATCTTCCCCTGCTCCTGATGATCAGGTTTTGCGGGAGTCTTAACCGGTTTTAGCTGATCGTCTTTCTGAGGCTTGGGCGCGTGTTGGGGCGCAGGTTTGGGCTGCAAAGTCCTCTCAATATAAGGCGCAGGTTGTTGCTCCGGTTTCGGCTGAACAACGGGTTGCGCACGTGGAGTGAATTGAGGTGCGGAACGCTGACCGGGGTCAACGTCCGATGGTGTTCCTTGTTCTGATTTGATTCCTCGGCGTGACGGTTCGGCTGGCTGGCGAACAGGTCTTGTTGGCGGAGTTGTCGGATCAGGTTGTCTCGTCTGCTCTTTGTTTGGTGATATAGTATCAGTATCCTGTCCTCTCCTTGAGGGAGCTGTGATCTGTCCCCGTTGTCCTGATTGTCCAGGATTCCCATGGAGAGGAGCCACTTGCTTTGATTGTCCCTGCTGGTCCGGCTTTGGGGGCGGTGTCACACCAGGCCGCTGTCCCGACTCCACAGGTCTCGCTTGACTCTGTCTGGGTGGAAAGGCCACCTGTCCGGACTGATTGTTTTCGTCCTGTTGCCCGAGTCTGGAAGGTGGTGTTTGTCTTGGCACTCCTTGTTGTCCAGATCTTTCCGGAAAGGCCTTCTGGTCCGCTCCACCCAACTTTGCAGGACGGGCGGAATGTTCTGGCTGACTTGGTTTTTCAGTGCGTGTCTGTCCTGGCGGCTGTCCCTGTAACCCGCCTCTCTCGTTGACTTTGATCGCTCTCTGAGGAAGGTTCATTTCCGACATGGGCCTGTTTACTTGGTTTGCCGGTACGATGTAGTTTGTAGTTTTGGGCTGCTCTATTGTTGCCTGACGGTTAATCCTGCCTTCGGGCATCTTTCTTACCTGTTGCTCAATCAAGACAGCGTTTTCCCTCCTGCCCTGGCGGATCGCAGTATTGTTCTGTTGAATCCGGCTGAGCACCGTGTTATGGGGTTTCTGTTTGACCGCAACGTTTGTAAAATTGAATCGTTGTTTGTTGCCGGCATAATTGTTGATAACCGTGTTGTTGATTACGGGAGCTGCACGATAATTATTAATAATAGTCGTTTTATTTATATTGGTTACGCGTACGTTTCTATAGTTGGTGACACCGTATAAGTTACTTTGACTTACGATGACGGCATGGCTTGCATATCTGTAATTCCGGACGTTAATGGTTACTTGGGCAACATTGGTAACAACCACATCGTGACGGCCTCCCCAATGACGGTGGCCGTAATAGGGTTCGCTCGGCGCGAGGGGCACCCACCCCACATAACCACCGTTGTAGATCCATGATACCCTTCCAGGGGTCCAGAAAAATCCTACGTCAAGGAGTGGAAGACCGACTCGTATGGATGCCACTGGCGGCGCCCATAGCCAACTGCCACCCACAAATACCCAGTTGCCGTAATGGTGAGTAAGATATCCGAAAGGTTCTGCTGGAACCCACGTCTGATCACCTTCCCATTCTGTCCACCGGCCTACTGTAAAAGGGGCCCACCCTGTGGTGACTGCAGGCCGCCAGAACCAGCGCTCCCTTCCCTCATAGATGGCTGTTTCCCATCTTCCATTCTCTTCAAGGACATATGCGTCATCCCTAAGGGCGGATGGAAGATATTCGACGGATTGACCTCTTATTCTGGCCTTTGCCGCCCAGAAGTCATCCCGAGTCCTGTTCCACCGATCCCAGCCCAGATCTACGATCCCTTCTCCCGATGAAACCTGCCTCTGGTCGGCGAGAAGCGATGGGGCGCCTGCTGCGATATCATATTTGCCCTGCGTTGATGAATGAATGAAACTCACAGTTCCTTTGATTGCGATAAGCTCAATGGAGTTTTCGCCTACGTAGAAATCAAAGATAGAACCAGGATATGAAAGGACATATCCGAACGGGCTTGTGACCCTGACGATTGTGTTGGAACTCTTATTATAAAAACGCGCTATACCGGATAGCACATCCACTGTGGAAATGTCCGTATCCAGGGCAATAAACTGAACCTGGGTATTGCCGCCTGTCCTGATCCAGGTCCCGTTGGGCACGATAAGTTCCGACATTGCTTGGTTCGTAGAAAAAAACGTGTCCCCGGTGCCGAAAGGAGCATCTTGCACCACGGTTATCCAGTCGTTTTCGGCTGGAACGTAACGGAGCAGATCGCCTTCCACATAATGGACGCGGCCGACTACTACGGCCTGCGCATGTACGGCGGGCGATAGAGCTGCCAGCGCCGCTACCGCAGAAATCAGAAAAACCATTAATGCCACCCATCTCTTCGTCATTACTCGCTCCTCTCTTTCTTATAAAATTGTAAGCGCCCAGTCTCCTGGAGCCGGACCGTAACGTAAAGCCCGCCATTTTCGGGGTAATGCCGAGCATGAACGTTTTTGCAGCTTGATAACCATTTTCCTATCATTATTTTAAGAATATGTGAAATACATCACCTATTTCCGGTGCCGCTATACGGGAGGCAAGATAACCGTCGCGTGCGGCGCCTTTGTCTGGCTAACGGAAGCATGATGTGTTTACCTTGTATCCTGCGATATAGGCAGCAATATACATGCCATCTCGGGGATGCCTGACAACCCAGCTATCTGCTCAAGATTGCATCATTTAATGTTCCCTATGTATTATATTATATTATTATATGAAATAGGCAAGACGGGAAAGCGCTTTTATCAGTGGTCCGGTGTACGCAAAAAATGTCAGTCGAATTGGACCGTATCGACAATATTGTCGCTGTGGTTTTGTTGGCGTGGTTCACGTTCGTTCCATTTTGTCCTAATTACTTGTATCGCGTTTAATATCTATGGTATATAAGAAAGACTAAAGGAGAGATGTCCGAGCGGCTGAAGGAGCACGACTGGAAATCGTGTGAACGTGCTAAAACGCGTTCCGAGGGTTCAAATCCCTCTCTCTCCGCCAGAATTGCACAAGATGCCAGGCCCTGCGCAACGTTCAGGTTACAAACCCCGTCAGGTTCGGAAGAAAGCAGCGGTAGTGACTATCGCGTGTGCCGCAGGTAGCCTGGTTTATTACTAAAAAGGCAAAGAATTTAAGGCATAATGCAGCGAGAAGGAATTAAGTGGTACGCAATGTATATTGAGTGGGCGAATCCGGCTGGAGGTACGATGCCTTTGGCAGGAAGAGGGGATAATCGGTGAATTATACGGTCATAGCGAGAAGATGGAGGCCGAAGAGATTCAGCGATGTAATAGGACAGCCTCATATTGTTACTACCATCAGGAATTCCCTCAAACTAGACAGAATACCACATGCATATCTGTTTACGGGTCCGAGAGGTGTAGGTAAGACGTCGCTGGCCCGTATTCTCGCTAAGGCTGTGAACTGTACCGACAGGAAAGGTGATGAACCTTGCGGCGTCTGCGAGAACTGTATTGCTATCGATAACGGGAATTTTGTTGACATCATAGAGATCGATGCCGCGTCTGCAAGAGGAATAGACGATATCAAAGAGCTTCGGGAGACAGTGCGGTACATGCCCATGAAAGGCAAGTACAAGGTCTATATACTCGACGAGGCGCACATGCTTACAACGGAAGCCCGCAACGCTTTCCTCAAGACCCTCGAAGAACCTCCAGGGCACAGCATCTTCATTCTTGCGACGACCGAGTCGCAGAAGATTCCATACACAATCATGTCGAGGTGCCAACGTTTCGATTTTAGAAGCATACCGGAAGCCGATATCGTAGAACAGTTGAAGAGAATCTGCTTGGATGAAGGAATAGGGTATGATGAGGGTGTTTTTCAATATATCGCAGCAGAGGCGGACGGAGGTCTCAGGGATGCCGAATCCCTTCTTGATCAAATTATTGCGTTCAGCGGAGACCATATTGCGGAAAAAGACGTAATCAACATTATCGGGATCGTTGATAGGGACGTGTTGTACGGGATCGTGCAATCAATTGTCGACGGCGGCCTGAGGACAGGATTTGAAATAATCGCAAGAGCGCTCAACGAAGGGAGCGATGTATATCAGCTCTATAAAGGGCTGGTTTCGATCTTGAGAAACATGCTGATCGTGAAGGTATGCAAAGGTGTGCCTTCATTCTTATATATGGGGGATAGGGAACAGGAGACGACACTTTCTTTGTCTGAACGTCTGGAGTACTATGAGATTCAGAATCTGCTCCATTACCTGTTGAAAGCGGAAAACCTTCTGAAGGGTTCGTTCCCCAGGATATCGCTTGAAATCCTTTACATAAATCTTTTCAACCTGTTGAAGTTAAGGGATGTGGAAAAGATTATAGATAACCTGGAAAAGCATGACGTATTTGAAGGGGCCGTACAGGGCGGCGGACACGAATCCGCTGCGGCGCCGAGTCCTGCAACTGCAATCAGAGAGCCGGAGAGGCGGGAGGAACCGGAGAAATCTGGAGCGACGGCGGGGAAGGAGGCAGAACCACGCAGACTGGACGAGATTGGATTCATAGAATACCTGAAAAGTAAAAAACCTATGGCGGGAAGCGTCCTTGGTGCCCTCAAGGTGGAAATGACGGAAGACAGCCTCGTAGTGTTTATGGAAAAAAGTGCCGTCCTATTGGAGGATCCTGGTCAGAAGGAGGAAATAAAGGGGTTGTTGAAGGAGTTTTTTGGCAGACAGATAGGACTTATTTTTAAGGACGGCGGTGAAATCAAGAGAAACAGTCTTGAGGATTTTATCAGGGAAGCGGAAACACTATTCAACACGTGAAGGAGGCAATATGTCGAAACAGTTAGGACAACTTCTGAGTCAGGCAAAAAAAATGCAGGAGAAGTTTCAGAAAATGCAGGATCAAATGGCTGAAAAGACTGTTGAAGCGCAGTCCGGCGGAGACATGGTTAGCTGTGTCGTCAACGGGAAACAGGAAATTGTATCTGTCAAGATTGCCGATGAAATATGGGGAGAGAGGGATAAGGAACTGCTCGAAGACCTGGTTGTTGCGGCTATAAACGAGGGTCTTAACAAATCTAAGGAGATGCTCCAGGAAGAAATGTCGAAAATTACAGGCGGCCTGCAGCTGCCTTTCGGTATGTGAGGAAATGTTTTATCCGGAACCGATAGAACGGCTTATAGATAATCTGACGAGGCTCCCTGGTATAGGAAAAAAGACCGCTACGAGGCTTGCTTTTTTCTTTCTCAACAGCAAGGAAGGTTACGTTGCGGAACTCGCAAGGAGTCTTCTGGACGTAAAAGAGAAGATACATCTGTGCAGTATCTGTTTTAATATAACGGACACTGATCCATGCAGGATATGCACTGATGAGAGGAGGGCCCGGTCAACCGTCTGTGTGGTTGAGGAGGCGTCTCATATGATGGTAGTGGAGTCAGCAAATCCAGGCATCTACAGGTACCACATCCTTCATGGCGTGATAAATCCCATTGAAGGCATCGGACCCGATGAAGTGAGAATAAAGGAACTGAAGGTGAGGATCGAGAGGGAAGGGATAAAAGAGCTTATAATCGCTACCAACCCCAACATCGAGGGAAATACAACTGCCCATTACATAAGCGAGTTGTTAAAGGAATTTGACGTAAAGATAACAAGGATAGCCTCGGGTGTACCAGTAGGCGGAGACATTGTATATATCGACCCCCTTACTATAAAAAGCTCGTTTGAGAACAGAAAGGATATTTAGGATAACATGACGCCCAGGTCTTGATGCGGCAAAAGCATGTGGGGCAACTATGCCCGACGACCGAAAAGAGCGGCCGGATCGGCAATTAACTGAGTCTTGCCAACTCCTCTAAAGAGATATCAAAGTTTGCATATACGTTCTGGACATCGTCCAGATCTTCCAGAGCTTCCATCAGCTTAAGCATCGTTTCCGCATGCTTTCCCTCCAGCTTGACAGTCGCCTGAGGAACCATGGCTACTTCTGCCGCAATATATTTTAACGCCGAATCGTCAAAAACTTTCTTCACCTTTTCAAAATCTGCAAGGCTGGTATAGACCTCCATGTCGTCTCCGGCATCGGAGATATCTTCGGCTCCGGCTTCAAGGGCAAGCTCCATGAGACGGTCTTCATCGACAGTGTTTTTCTCAAAGGTAATAAGACCCTTTTTTTGGAATTGCCATGCGACAGCTCCAGGCTCCGCAAGATTCCCGTTAAGCCTTGAAAAGATATGCCTGACTTCCGCAGTAGTCCTTTTTTTGTTATCTGTCAGGGTTGCCACCAAGACTGCAGTCCCTCCAGGTCCGTATCCTTCGTAAACTTGCTCTTCGTAGTTCTCTCCGCCTTCGCCGACGCTGGTACCTTTTTTCACGGCTTTCTCGATATTGTCTTTTGGCATGTTCTCGGACTTTGCCTGGGCTATTGCCACTCTTAACCTTGAGTTTGCTTCCGGATCCCCCCCTCCTATCCTTGCGGCCGTGGTGATTTCTCTGATCAGTTTGGTAAAAATCTTACCTCGTTTGGCATCGGCAGCACCTTTTTTATGTTTAATCGAACTCCATTTACTGTGTCCCGACATTAATCCCCCTGATAAGGTTGAATGGTGGGCGATATTGGATTCGAACCAACGACCTCTGGTATGTGAGACCAGCGCTCTAACCATCTGAGCTAATCGCCCGTGTGTTTATTATTTAGTATATCGCGGGCAGAATGTCAATATAGACAATAATCTATCTTCGGGGGCGGCCGTGGGGTCGGGCGGCGTGGGCGGGGGGGTGGGGGGGG
>JAISPL010000045.1 GCA_031274925.1 Syntrophobacterales bacterium
GGAGATACGCACCCAAACACAAAAGTTGTGAAAGAAAATATGAAGGCCGCATATCTCAACACTGATCGTAAGGAATTGTTTGAGGACTGGTTTCAAAGAATGTTTGATGTTTAAGCCGCTTTTTCCACTGTTCGGTGTTAAGTCAATAGAACAGTTAAAGGAAGCTGTCGAACTAAACAAATCAATAATGGACTTTAACTATCCTGGCGAGGAACCACCGCCGGTTATTTTGGACAGCATAAGCAGCAAGAAAATAGGAACACAGGATTAAGGAAGAACGATATATGCCCGCCAATACCAGCGAACCCAGGCTTCACACCGAGAATATCAGGCACTGCGCCCGGTCAGATTATTACTGTATCTTCGACTCCATCATATACATATATAATCCACGACTATCTGACCACACCGGAGAGAACCCCTTCCCCCAGCATCAAGATGACACAAGGATTTTGGCCTTAAACCAATTTCCAAATAGACGCTTATGACAGACCAAACTAAAGACATACCAACCGATCTTGAAATATCCGTTGAAGAAGCGAAAGAGCTTCTCGTGTCTGACAACCGGACCATACCCATCGACATACGTGGCAGCAGGGAGATATATTTGGGTTATATCAGAGGCGCCCGGTTCGTTCCTCCGGGCCTCATTGAAGGGGAGTTAAACAAACTCTCAAGCGACCGGAGCGGTCCCATTATCGTCTACTGCGCGGTGGGCGACCGTTCAGTAGCCGCCGCCCGCAAACTTAAGGATATGGGATTCAGTAATGCCCGCTCCCTGCGGGGAGGATACGACGCCTGGCTCGGCGGAGGGGGAGATGTTGTCTCCGACAGCAGGCTCACCGTTCACCAGCTTAATCGCTACAGCAGAAATATGCTCCTTGAGGAGATCGGCAAAGAAGGTCAGCTAAAGCTTTTAGATGCAAAGGTCCTCATAGTCGGAGCCGGCGGACTCGCATCTTCCGCCGTCCCTTATTTTGCCGCCGCAGGTGTGGGAACCATGGGCATCGTCGATTTCGACAGGGTTGACCTCTCAAACCTCAACAGGCAAGTGGTACACAGCGCAGGGGACGTGGGCAGGCTCAAAGTTGATTCCCTGAAAGAAACGATTGAAAGAATAAATCCAGATGTGAAAGTCATATCTTATAACTCGCGCCTTACCTCAAAAAATGCCGTCCATATTATAGACGGCTTCGACGTCGTAATGGATGCCACCGATAACCTGGACACGAAATTTCTTCTCAACGATGCGAGCTATTTCTTAAATAAACCCTACGTTTTCGGAGGGGCGGTACAATTTGACGGCCAGGCGGGGGTGTTCTGGCCCAAAAAGGAAGGGCCATGCCTGAGGTGCCTTTTTCGTGAGCCGCCGCCCCGCAGTCTCACTCCTACCTGAAGTGAGGCGGGGGTCCTGGGGGTCATCCCGGGACAGATCGGCCTGGTCCAGGCGACCGAAGCGCTGAAGCTGATTCTCGGTATCGGTACACCCATGATCAATAAATTCTATGTCTATAACGCCCTTACATTGACCTCCCGGTTCGTGGAGACAAGCAAAAACCCCAATTGCATCCTCTGCGGGCCAAACCCTGAAATAACGGAACTTACAGGCGGAATTTGAATCAAGTGCGTGGGGTGAGCTAGCACAAGGGCAGTCCCCACCCCACAGGATAAAGGGCAAGGGGCCGTCCACACCCGATTAAGCACGGATCGAAACAAACAAACACCCTCCTCCAAATAAATGAGGGGCTTTAAGGCTTGCGCCTTATAAAGCCCCTCTTCAATATTTGTTCTATTCTTATCTTAATAGGAATACACAGTCGGCACTTTCTGCTCCTTTTCCTGGCCCTTCCAGTATTCGATACGCTCTTTTACGAAGTTTACCCAGCCGTCAACTTCGGCAGCCTTGAACCCTTTGGCAATTAAATCTTTCTTGTAATCGCTGACCACCGGCTCCACGGCTTTCACCATTTTCGCCTGCTCGGCGTCGGATACGGGAACAATCTGCCCGCCAAGCTTCATAAAATATTCCTTGCCTTCGAAGTCTATCTTATTCCACTCCACTGCCCATCTCTCAACGAATTCCTTTGAGAATTCCGTAAAAATATCTTTCACATCTGGAGGCAAGCTGTCCCATTTGCGCTTGTTGAAGACAACATAGAACTGAAAGACGCTTCCCACCTTCCATGTGGCGGAGCTGTATTTCTCCACCTCTCCCAGCTTGAAACCCTTCAATGTCTCAAGAGGCGTATAGGTGCCATCGACCACACCCCTTCTTAACGCTTCATAGAGATCGACCGTCTCAATGGGCATCGGTATTGCGCCTAAGGCTTTCACGATATCTCCGATCCTTCCGGAACCCCTGATTTTAAGCCCCTTCAACTCATCAAGTGTCTTTACAGGTTTCTTCAATGTCTGGATCACGTTCGGGGGACTGGTGGAGAACATGAGAGGATGATAGGCGTCCCATTCTTTCGGTTTTACCTTCTCATAAAAATCCATACCAACATGGGTGGCGATCCAACTGCTCGGGAACCCGAGAGGAAGTTCCATAATCTCCATTACCGGGAAGCGGCCCCGCGAGTAAGACAGATGCGAAAGGCCTATATCAGCGATCCCGCTCGACACGCCTGCCGCCATCTTCGTCGCGGTGAGGAGCGTCCCGCCCGTATACTGTGTTACTTCGGCTTTGCCCGCCAGTTTTTTGTTTATTTCCTCGCAATACTTGCCCATCATTACGGAATTCATGTGGGTAGGCGGGAAATAGTTGGCGAACTTGAGTTTAATGACATCTGCGCCAGCCATTGAAGAAACGGATAAGACCAATGCAATTGCAAACAACAGAGCTGTAACCTTCCTTCCCATCTTGTCACCTCCGTTTTTACTTTGTATACATATGGTTTATTATCACAATATCTGCTACTGTCAAGCCAATTTCGTATACAGCATGAAAGATCTTTCTTTTCGGATTATGTTTCTAAGCTATTCATCAACCCTTTTACCATGTATTTTCCATACATCTGGTGCGCCTCATGTCTGTTTAGTGGTTTTTTCTCCGTCTCACCTCCTTATTCATTTCGTTCTCATATGCTATTATGCACCCTCACTTATAAAGCACCGAAGGCAACCACAGGGCGAGTTGAGGGAAAGCGAAGAGAAGGCCCCACATGACGCAAAGAGAGATGAGAAAAGGGGCCACGCCTGCATAGATTCTACCCATAGGCTCTTTCGTAATGTTCTTTACCACAAAGACACAGACTGCCACGGGAGGGATCACCACCCCTATCATGACGACCACGCCTATGACTATGCCGAACCAGAGAGGCGAGAAGCCCAATTTCAGGACGGCAGGGTAGAAGATTGGGGTCGCGAGGATCATGAAAGCCATGTCGTCAATGAAAGACCCGCCGAACTCGTAGACGAGGCAGATGAGGAACATTATGACATAACGGTTGAGAGGTAAAGCGACAATCCAGTCAGCCGCTTTCTGGGGAATATTGGTCACCGCGATGAAATGGCCTAAGACCGTGGACCCTGCGATAAGCATGAGAAGCATACCTGCGGTTCTGAGCGCCTCGGTCACCGATTTCGTGTATCCGCGGAATTTTAAGTCCCTCTTGACGACGGCAAGGAGAAGAACAGTGAAGGTGCCGACGGCCCCTGCCTCGGTCGGGGTAAAGTAGCCTTCCATGATTCCGCCAACCACGATGATAAAGACAATACCGATCCAGACGACTTCAGGGAGGGACTTCATTCTGGCGCTCCAGGTGGCCTTGATAGATTTGGGGGCAATGGCCGGGTTCATCTTTGCCCACCCGTAGATGATACCCAGGAAGAAAAGGGCAATCATGAGTCCCGGGATCATACCTGCCATAAAGAGCTGTCCTATGGACTGCTCTGTCAAGATTCCGAAGATAATGAGGACCACGCTCGGCGGGATGATGCAGCCCAAGGTGCCGACCGTCGCCACGATGCCGGTAGAGAGCCTCCTGTCGTAGCCGTAGCGGTCCATCTCAGGGATTGCCACACTCGCGAAGGTAGCGGAGGTGGCGGCGGAGGAGCCGCAGATAGCTTTAAAGGCGGTAGCGCCAAGCACGGTGGCCATGGCAAGGCCTCCGGGGATATGACCAACGAACTTGTTGGCCGCCCCGTAGAGCCGCACCGCGATCCCAGCGTTGAAGCCGATCTGCCCCATGAGGATGAAAAGAGGGAAGACCGTATAACCGTAGTTGGTAAAAACATCATAGATGTCTCTGCCAATGAGGTTCATGGCAGACGAGACGCCGTTAAGATACGCAAACCCGATGAAACCGACAAGGGCCATGCAAAAGCCGAGTTCAATGCCCGTGCCAAAGAGAATGAGGAGAAATAGAAGAGCAATAATTCCTACCATCATTTCATTCATATTGGCCCCTCCATATCTTGATGATGTCGTTCACAAAAACGAGTACTTCAATGAAGCAACAAACCCCTACCCCGTAGGCTACGGGGAAAAACGGAAGTTCCAGGGTAGGCGAGACTTCGCCTGAGGTGTGGAACTCGTTTCCAACGCTAAATAGGTTGTAGCCTATGATGATAAAAAGAAATATGCAGAGCAGTCGGGTAAAGGTGTTGAATATCTGCCTCCAGTTCCCAGGCATCTTATCTAAAAGGAACTCCATGTAGACGTGGCTGCGGTCCATGGAGACACTGGGGATGCCAAAACCGATGACGATGGCAAGGGCTAGCCCCACAATCTCATAAGTACCGAGAATAGGGCGACCGCCTGCACGCATGAGGACGTCAGCGACCGTCAGGAACATCATAAATGTAAGGGCCGAACCCCCGATGACGTTTAAGACCTTGGTCACTGCTGTAAGAAACTTATCGAGCATGTTGCTTTCCATGATACCTCCTTGTCCTTATGCATCCACTGGAATTTTTATAACAGGGTCCGTCTGGAGGGCGAGGCGAAATGCTTCCGGGCTGTCTGCTAATGATATACGGAAACCTTGCCTCCAAGAGCTCAAAAAAGTTCTGCCGGCGTCATGTAGTATGTCCGGGCCATGCTGAAATACCGGTGCGTCGCATTGTACGGTGCTAAGACTACGGCGTACCCGCATAAAAGCAGGAGAGCGGAGCAACCGGTGGAGAGAACGCATCCTCCGCCAAGAAGGGTGCGTTCTTTGATCATATCGACGACGGCTCTGCCTGCGGTCGGTCCTTGGGGACGACATAGACGAGTAAATCTTCCACAAATTGTTCATCTTCATCGCGTCGTATTTAAAATACTTAACAAATGCGAGGGTATCTACAGCGAACGGATTGCAGCAGGTTTTTATGACTTTGACTTTAGCAGGAAAGATCTCTCTGCATACTTCCTTGGGCCAAGGGGGAAAATGGGGTTATGCAATATTCTTTGAAAGGGAGATATGCCTTGGTATAGCTTTTCATAAGCCTCTTCCCTTTTTGATATTTGAGCGTGGAGCGAATAGCGCGCCGTGGCACGGGGCTTCGCTCCACTGCCTCTTTACTTTAAAATACGAACAGATCGAGACCGCCCATCATGTTTACGATGGCACCGGTCATATATTTTGCTTTGTCGGAGACGGCGAAAGCGATGGCATCGGCGATCTCTTCGGGTTCGGCCGGTCTTCTCATGGCAATCCTTTTCTCGAATCTTTCTCTTGTTTCCTGGGGGATCGGCTCATAATAAGCTTCCGTGTTTGCCGTGCCTATGAGGACGCAGTTTGCGGTGATATTGGATCTCGAGCCTTCAAGGGCGAGAGATTTGGTGAATCCGATGAGGCCTGATTTTGCCGCAGCGTAGCCTGCCTGTCCTGATCCGCCCATTACGCCGGCAACCGAAGTCAGATTGATAATGCGCCCATATTTATTTGCCACCATGTCTGCCCACGCCTCTTTGGTGCAGTAAAAAGCGGAGTTAAGGCAGAGAGAAATATCGGCTTTCCAATCCTCTATGGTAATTTTGGACATGGGCACGAAGTGACGCATCTGAGCCATATTGTTCACGAGAATGCTGACCGGGCCAAGCTCCCCTTTGATCTCGGCGAAAGCTTTCTGCACGTCCGCATAGTCCCGACCGTTTACTTTAAGGGCCATTGATTTCCGGCCCATGGCCCTGATCTCTTCAGCGGCAACTTTCACGCCGTCCATGTTGTTGTAACCGGTGACCACCACGTCCGCTCCATCCCTGGCCAGGGCAAGTGCCGCAGCTTTGCCGATACCTCTCGGCATTGAAGCGCCCGTTACCAATGCCAGTTTTCCTGCTAATGACATATGAAACCTCCTTTATTTTAAATTTATAATGACCATCTCCTGGTGTATCTGGTGTATCCTATTTAAGCCTGACTCTTCGGGGTCAGCTAAATTCTTATCTTTCCTTCGGTTCCTTATCTGTAAGGTTTCCGATCTTTTCTCTTAATCTCGCCCATTACCTGACAAAGCACGTGATCTCAATTTTGTTGAGCTTTTTCAAGGCACGCCATATACATGCCAGATGTCCCAAAATTTCATAGCCGGACGCCTCGCTTTAAGTTTCGAAGGCCGGCAAAAAAATAAGAATGATGTCTCCGGTTTTGACATGGCGGGCGTCAGGCGCCAGTTTCCGGCATTCGCTTCAGGAAGACCGGAGGTGGAAAAGTTCGGCCAGCAAGGAGAGAACGCGGAGGGGTTGCAAACCGTGCCAATAAAAAGATTTCTCGCTTAAGCCATTTCCTCTTGTCTTATGTTATCCTGCGAATAAGCAGACGGCGAAAGAGTAACGCCTTGGCCGACGGCTTCAAGGTCTCATTCCTTTATCTCCGTGCAGCCTAATTCCCGTGAGATGTTATTGGCTGTGGCCGTGGCTTCCTTTACTATCCTGTCTACGCCCTTTGAATCGAGAGACGAGGAAATAAAAGCGATACCGACGGCTGCAAAGACTCTTCCCGAGGCGTCACGGATCGGGGCGGCGACTCCGCTGATGCCGTCCATGGCCCTCTCATCATCGATGGCGAATCCCTGCTCCCGAATCTGGCGAAGCCATGCCACAAATTCCTCTTTATTTACAAAAGACTTTTTTGCCGTGGGCTCAAGACGGTGCTTATCGAGAATCCGGTCTATCTCGCTGTCCGACTGGTGCGCCAATATGGCGGGTCCCAGCATGCCCCAGTAGGGCGGACGGCGGCGGCCTATCGCCGACGTAAATCTGACAGGGTTCTTGGGATCCTCCTTTTTGTCCATATAAAGCAGTTCGTCGTTATTGAGCGTGCCGAGGAACACCGTGGTGCCCACTTTCATTTTTAGCTGGGAAAGATGGGGAGACGCGATCCTTCTCAGGGAAAAAGAATTATACACAATACTCCCGAGTTCGAATAACCGGATACCGAGAGAATATCTCTTGGTTTCCGGGTCTTGTTTTAAGAAACTGTATTTTACCAGTGTCGAGCAAAGCCTGAGCACTGTGGCTCTGGGCAGGGTCAGAATGGAGGAAATCTGCGCCAGGGTGAGATTCTCCTTTTCCGTATCGAATGTATTCAATATTTGCAGGGCTCTTTCCAGAGATCTGTTGTAAAAGCCTTCTTCTTTTTCTTGGATCATATGTTCCGTTAAGTGAAATTAAGTTTGATTAATCTGCAACAGAATGTCCTCGGAGTCAACAGTACTTTTAGGCTGCAGAGCATTTCTTTATCTGTTTTAGGAACGTTCCCATGCCCTTTTTTGAACCCCGGTGGATCCCCCTCCGTTATTTCACGACTCTACCTGCCTACCGGCCTTACCCCTGCTTTGTGCCGATGGCGAAGAGGCGGGGCCTGTCCCTGATACTCGAAACTGTAAGCTTCTTAAGCAACATCTCATTCACAACGGCACCAGAGAGAATATAAGCTAACTATTCCGTCTAATGCAATGCTTGTTCGTAGAATGATATTATCACGTCCATAATTTTTGTCAAGAAAAAAGTATCTTTTCTTTGACCGGCAACGGCCGACCGGCTCGCTCATCCAATTTATGCTCATCTTATCTTATGCTCATCCCCGAACCGCCATCCATTTCCCGTAATTTTTATGGTGAAAGAGAATGTAATCGTGCTGTTTTAAATTCAACCGAACGCACGGAGATATGTGTATATACAGAGATGTTTTTCGTCGCACGGTTCATGCTGTTTCTTGGTTATCGCGGCCAGCCCATGCCAGCGCCCCTCAGCCAATTCAAGGTACCGCCGTTATGTCGCTTCTTATATGGATACGTTCGCCCTCCCCGTAGGCGGCGCTGTACTTATCATGCAATTTATTCTCCATTACCGGACTTATCCGACTTATCCTGGTAGTCCCGGCGGACTATATCTGCCAAAAGCTATAAGGCCGCTTTTTTATTGCGTTTATATGCACGATGGATTGCAAGATTGAGGACAGGCGGCTTAAGAAGCTCATACCGCCAGCACTTTTCGTATTATGTTGCATTACCTTGAAAAACTTACTATAATCTGCGCGATAAATCCCCTTAGGAGGATACAAGTTGGACGGACATATTTATAAGGCCTTTGACTTGGAATTGAAGGAACTCAAGGAAAAACTGCTCTACGAGGGCGGCTTGGTGGAACAGGCAATCAGAGACGCCACCACGGCGCTTCTTGAGCGGGACCCAAAGTTAGCCGAGAAGGTCATTGACGACGACCATCTCGTTAACGCCAAGGAGGTGGAGATTGATGAATTCTGTCTCAAGCTCCTTGCCCTTCGCCAGCCGGCAGCACGGGACCTGAGGTTCATCACCACGGCCATCAAGATTAATTACGACCTTGAACGGATCGGTGACATGGCGGTGAATATTTCCGAACGGGTGTTGGAACTCAACCAGGAACCGCAACTAAAGCCCTACATAGACCTCCCCACAATGGCGGAATCCGTCCAGCTCATGGTAAAGAAAAGCCTCGACGCTTTCGTGAAGGAAGACGTCAATCTGGCCAGACAAGTAACAAAAGAAGACGAAAAGGTGGATCAGCTTCTCGAACAGGTATTCCGTGAACTGCTCACCTATATGATGCAGGATTTGAAGACCATATCCAGGGCCACAAGACTTCTTTTCATTTCCAAATACCTTGAAAGAATGGCGGATCACGCGGTAAATATCGCCGAGCTTGTAATATTCATGGTTGAAGGAAAAATTATAAGGCATCTGAAGGATAACGCCGGAGAATAACATAGTGACGCGAGCCTTTGGTATTTTCTCCCTTGCCGTGATTTTGTTTCTGTCTGGTTGTTACGGGTCGTTCATGGACGGGCAGAGGGAGAAGAAACAGACCATTACCGTCGCAGGCTCCACATCCGTAATGCCATTTACTGAAAAACTGGCCGAGCATTTCATGGTCGACCATCCCCAGTTCGTGATAGATGTGCAGGGCGGTGGTTCTACCGCCGGCATCCAGGCATGCATGAACCGGACCGTCAATATAGGCATGTCTTCGAGACAACTAAAAGAAGACGAAATGGTCCTGAAGGAAACTGTCATCTGCTTCGACGGGATATCAATTGTAGTGCACCCCAAAAACCCCGTTGGCCAACTTACGCTCACGCAGGTGGCCGATATTTATGCGGGCCGGATAACCAGATGGAGCGAACTCGGCTGGGTGGACAGGAAAATTGACATTATCACGAGGGAGGAAGGTTCTGGGACCCGCGGGTCCTTTGAAGATCTGGTGATGAAAAAATTGGACATCGACGACAGCATAATGGTTCAGGATTCGAATGGCTCCGTCAGGGAGATCGTGGCCACAGACCCATATGCCCTAGGATACATATCCATGGGACTCGTAGATAAGCGGGTTAAGGTTCTGGCCGTTGACGGAATCCTGCCCACAGTCGATAACATCAAAGCAAAGAGGTACCGGATCGTACGCCCCTTTCTCTACCTTACAAACGAGGATTCAACGGCAAATGTAAAAACGTTTATAGATTACGTGCTTAATAAAGATGGACAGCGCATTCTGAGGAAAGAGGGGCTCATTTCAGTCAATGACTAAGAAACTTTTTGCGAAAGAGCGTTTTGTCAGTTGGGTGCTAACGGCCTTTGCCTTTTCATCCCTCCTCTTTCTTTTTCTTATCTTCGCTTTCATTTTGGTCGAAGGCCTGCCGCTATTCCTGAAGGTGGGTCTGAATAAGATTATCCTAGGATTCAAATGGGCTCCCACAAAGGGTCATTTCGGCATATTCCCCATGATCATATCCTCTTTTTTAGTCACCTTCGGCGCCTTGGTGATCGGCGCGCCCATGGGACTCTCGTGCGCCATTTACCTCTCGGAATATTCGGGGAAGAAAATGAAGATGTTCCTCAAGCCAGCCTTGGAGCTCCTTGCTGGAATTCCTTCGGTGGTTTACGGTTTTTTAGGCGTGATCTACATTGTCCCTATGGTTAGAAATTACCTCGGCAGCTCCGGTTTTTCACTTCTCGCCACATCAATTATCCTCGGGATAATGATCCTCCCCACTGTGATCAGTATCTCCTTTGACGCCCTGGTGAGCGTTCCCCGGACATACAGGGAGGGTTCTTTCGCCATGGGGGCCACAAAGTGGCAGACGATCTACAAAGTCGTCATCCCTTCCGCCAAGTCCGGTATCCTCGCAAGCTTTATTCTGGGTATGGGCCGAGCCATAGGCGAGACAATGGCGGTGATCATGGTTGCCGGGAACGCCCTTAAAATCCCGGTAAGCATATTGGACCCCCTGAGGACGCTTACGGGTAACATTGCCCTGGAGCTTGCATACGCTACCGGGGACCACCGTCAAAGCCTCTTTTCCACCGGGGTCGTGCTCCTTGTTATTATCATGATTCTTAATTATATCGCTAATTTCGGGATTAAGCGGAAGGTTCTTAAATGAGGATTAAGCCGCGCATAACCGATACTATTATGAAAATAGGTCTAAACGTCCAGACCTATTTCACCGTAAGTATCCTGGTGGTCATCGTCGCCGTGATTTTCGTGAAAGGCGCCCCCTATGTGAATCTCGAATTCATCCTTTCTTCCCCGGAAGACATGGGAAGACACGGCGGGATATTTTCTACCATCATCGGAACCGTCCTTCTTGCCCTTATCTCCATAGTCTTCGCCACTCCGCTCGGAGTCGGCACAGCGATATTTCTGACGGAATATACCAAGGAGTCGGTACTCACGAAGATGATCCGGTTCGGCGTTGAGTCATTAGCCGGCATCCCTTCCATTCTTTACGGTCTCTTCGGCTTTATCTTCTTCGTCATCAAGCTCAAGATGGGATGGTCGGTCCTCGCGGGAGTTCTGACCATGACCATAATGATTCTTCCCACCATCATAAGAACAAGCGAAGAGGCAATAAAAGCCGTGCCAAGGAACCTCCGAATCGTAAGCTACTCTCTGTCCGCCACCCGGTGGGAGACGGTGACAAAGGTTGTGATACCTTCGGCCACTCCGGGTATATTGACCGGTATAATGCTGAGCGTAGGAAGGGCCGTGGGCGAGACGGCAGCCGTCATCTTCACCATGGGCAGTTCGCTCCGGGTCCCCACGTCACTCATGGATTCAGGGAGGACAATGGCCGTCCACTTCTATATTTTGGCCAGGGAAGGTATCTCCATGGAGAAGGCCTATGCTACCGCGCTGATCCTTATCCTCAGCATATTGTGCATTAATATCGTTGCGTATTACATCATGAACAGGGTGATATCGAAGTATTCGTGAGCGGCCATGGAGATTAAGATACGGATAGAAAAACTAAAGGTGTCCTTCGGGCAGAACGAAGTTCTAAAAGGAATAAGCGCCGACGTATTCAAGAACAGAATAACCGGGTTCATGGGGCCTGCGGGAAGCGGCAAATCAACACTCATATCAATCATCAACAAGATGATCGGGTTTGAAGACGGGGTCAAAATAGAAGGTAACGTATGCATTGACAATACGGACATCCTGGGCCAGGAGATTGATGACGTCCAATTAAGGCGAAGGGTGGGTACTGTATTTGCGGTTCCCATACCGCTTCCACGCTCAATATTTGAGAATATCGCCTATGGCCCGAGACTTCAGGGCATAGGCGATAAGGCGAAACTAAAACGAATCGTGGAGGAGAGTCTTAGGCAGGCGGTACTCTGGGACGAAGTGAAGGACAGGCTTGGCTCCTCCGCTCTGAAACTCTCCGGCGGCCAGCAGCAGCGGCTCTGCCTCGCGAGGACGCTGGCGCTAAAACCCGAGATAATCCTCCTTGACGAGCCATGTTCCGGCCTTGACCCCATTTCGACGGCAAAAATTGAAGAAGCCTTAGACGAGCTGAAGAAGGATTACACCATCATCCTTGTCTCAAACAACACGAAGCAGATCGCCCGCATCACGGATTACGCCTCCTTCTTTTACATGGGCGACCTGGTGGAATACGGCCCTACCGAAAAGGTATTCACGAATCCATCCGTGCAGCAGACCGAAGACTATATCCAGGGGAAATTCGGATAATGGACGTATACGCACTCAATACAGAGAAACTTAATCTCTATTATGGAAGCTTTCATGGTCTCATTGATGTGGACTTTCATGCGTACCCCCGATCAATCACCTCCCTTATCGGGCCGTCCGGGTGCGGCAAATCGACGCTCTTAAGATGCTTTAACCGCATGAACGACCTCATTGATGATGTAAGGATCGACGGGACCATACGGGTGGAAGGGCAGGACATCCGGGAGGTGGACATTATTGATCTCCGCAAGAGAGTGGGTATGGTCTTTCAAAGGCCCAACCCGTTTCCTTTTTCCGTCTATGAAAATCTGATTTACGGCCTTAAGATTCACGGTATTGGAAACAGGAGACAGAAACAGGAAGTCGTTGAGCGGTGCCTGCGGGCAGTGGGTTTGTGGGACGATTTGAAAGACAAATTGACAGCCGCCGCCCTCGGCCTGTCCGAAGAGATCAAACAGCGGCTCTGCATTGCAAGGCTCCTCACAGTGGAGCCTGAGATCATCCTTCTTGATGAACCATGTTCTGCCCTTGACCCTATAGCGACGCTCAGGATTGAAGAGCTTATGCTGGAGCTGAAGAAGGATTACACGATCCTCATTGTGACCCACAACATGCAGCAGGCAGCGCGTGTCTCCGACTACACGGGGTTCATGCTCCTGGGTGAGCTTGTGGAGTTCGGCAATACATCGCATATTTTCACGTCTCCCGAGGATAATAGGACTGAAGATTATATCACTGGCCGTTTCGGATAGGAGTCGTTTTATCTCATGGAATTCCTGAAATCCATCAATTCGACGGAAGCGCTCGGTATGATCGGATCGTTTGCCGTCTCTCCCAAGACCGAGGCCGTCCTTATTGAGGAGGCCTGCGGAAGGGTACTCGCCGAGGACATTGTATCTAGAGAGGATATCCCGCAATTTCCACGGTCTCTTGTGGATGGATATGCGGTGATGGCCAAAGAGACATACGGCGCCAAAGAGACAAGCCCCGCGCTTCTCGCCGTAACCGGCGAGATAAAGATCGGAGAGGAAACAGACCTGAGTCTTGCCGAAGGGTCCTCCATATACGTCAGCACCGGGTCCATGGTGCCGGGGGGAGCAGACGGCGTGGTCATGCAGGAGTTCGTCCGCAAGATGGACGATGCGGTGGAAGTCACAAAGGGTGTGTTTAGAGGTGAAAACATCTGCTTTAAGGGTGAGGATATACATAATGGAGCCGTGGTACTCACCTCAGGCACCCGCCTCGGGCCTTTTCACACAGGGATACTTGCCGCCCTCGGCATATCCCGTGTACCCGTCTTTGTGAAGCCGTCGGTGAGCATCATATCTTCAGGCGACGAGATAGTCGATATCAACGTTATGCCCCCTCCGGGAAAAATCAGGGATATCAACCGTTATACTCTTACCGGACTTCTCGGAAGAAGGGGGGCCGCCGTCACGTTCCAAGGCATCGCCGCCGACAACATGAAAGATATCGCCTCGATGCTTCGCTTATCAAAGGATTCCGACCTAATCCTCGTCTCCGCGGGCAGCTCCAAGGGGGCGAGAGACTTTGTCGTTGCCGCCGTCGAAGCGATAGGAGGGAGTATCCTGTTCCACGGGGTCAACATTAAACCAGGAAAACCCACCATATTCGGAGAATTCGAGGGGAAATCCCTTTTCGGTCTGCCGGGGCATCCGGCCTCATGTGTTTTGGCCACGGTCAGGTTTGTCCTCCCCCTGCTTGCAAGGCTTGCAGGCGAGAGAGACTACCGGCCACTCACGGCCAACGCCCGTTTATCCACCAATATCCCGTCTTCCTATGGAATTGAGGAGTTCGTGAGGGTGAGACTCGAAAATACGGAAGGGCGTCTCGAAGCAGCGCCGGTCTTTTCCAAATCAGCAGTCATCTCCTCTCTCGCCATGGCGTCAGGATATGTGATAGTTCCAGACGGCAGGGAGGGTCTTGAGACCGGCGAAGAAGTGAAGGTGTATCTCTTTGACTAAAAGATACCTGCATACGATAAAGAGAGAAGAGGCGGTAAAGATGGTCCTTGAGCGCCTCTTCCCCATTGAAGAAGAGGAGTATCTGCCGGCCCATCAGTGCAGGGACAGGGTCACCGCCCAGCCTGTCTATGCCGCGTCGTCGAACCCGCCCTTCATATGCTCCGCCATGGACGGGTATGCCGCGCCATTTGAGGAGACAGTGGAGGCTGACGTGACAAGGCCCGTGGTTCTTGCCAAAGAGATCAAGGCCTTTCGGGTTAATACTGGCGATCCCATGCCTTTCGGGACCGATGCTGTTATCATGAGGGAGGATATTGAGGAATCTGATACCCATATCACCATCAGAAGGCCTGTCTACCTGTGGCAGAATGTGAGAATGACAGGAGAAGACATCATTGAAGGTGATATGCTGGCGCCCGCCAATCACCGTATCAGAGCCTTTGATGTGGGCATGTTTCTGTCCGGAGGGGTAAATACCGTCTCCGTAAAGAGAAAGCCGACCTGCCTTATTATCCCCACAGGCAGGGAACTGGTGGACCCTTACGATAAGACGGCTAAGGAACTCCCTCATCGGCTTATTGATTTCAATTCTTATACCCTGCTCGTCCTTGCCGAAGAGTTGGGATTTAAAGCAACCCAGTCCGGCATCATTTTGAGCAGAGAAGATCTCGCTAATCTCCTGTCGAACGCTGCCGAAAATTATGACGTGATCCTCGTTAATGCCGGATCAAGCGCGGGAAGCGAGGACTTCACGGAAGACGTGATCAGCAGGCTCGGGGAGATCGTGTTTCACGGGGTCTCCATGATGCCCGGCAAACCCGTCATGTTCGGCATGGTGAAGGGCGCCCCCGTGTTCGGCATCCCAGGTTATCCCGTCTCCGCTGTCGTAAGTTTCAAGGCCTTCCTCGAACCGCTCTACGAAAAGATTTCAAACACCAGGCTCTCAAGAAGGCTGATCAAATGCGTAACCCCTTACAAAATCCCGTCAAGGATCGGGGTTGAAGAGATTTTGAGGGTTAGCCTCGTGAAAGAAAAAGAAGTATACCACGCGTTTCCCCTTCCGAGAGGAGCGTCCATATTTTCTTCTATGGCAAGGGCCGACGGCCTCATCACCATCCCTGGGCACGTGGAAGGCTATGATGAAGGCGAGGAGCTAAACTGCGAACTCATGGTTCAGAAAGATACGCTTTCGAAGCGGATCCATGTGGTGGGCAGTCACGATCTGTCGCTTGACGCCATTCGGGACATGGGGAAGAAACGATATCCCGACAGCGACCTCATTTCGACTCATGTTGGAAGTATGAGCGGCATCATGGCGTTTGGGAAAGGCATTACCTCGCTTTGCACCACGCACATCCTGGACGAAGAAGAGAGGATCTATAACATTCCGGCATTACTTAAGTACATTCCAGAAAAAAAATGGACCCTCGTACACATCGCCAAACGGATGCAAGGGCTCCTCGTAAAGCAGGGAAACCCCGCGAAAATCAATGATGTGACAGACCTCGCAAGAAATGATATACTATTTGTCAATAGGCAGTCCGGCTCGGGCACCAGGATTCTTTTCGATACACTCTTAAAGGATAAGGGCATAAAGAAAGGATCTATCCGCGGGTATGACAGAGAAGAGTCGTCCCACACTGCGGTAGGCATACTGGTCAAGGAAGGCATAGCTGACGCAGGTATCGGCATCTACGGGGTATCGAAGCTTTTTTCCCTTGATTGTATCCCCCTGATGGAAGAGGATTACGATCTTCTCGTCTCAGAAGAATTTATGAAGGACGAAAGATTCGCATACCTCATGGACCTGATCCGGTCCCCGGAATTCAGGGCGAGGCTTGAAGAGATGGGCGGCTACAACACAAAGGAGACTGGCACAATAAAGTATGTCAATAAGTAACCTGAAAGAAACCGGAACGTTGACGGACCGGTTCGACAGGGTGACCGATTATCTAAGGATTTCCGTTACTGACAGGTGCAATCTCAGATGCAAGTACTGCGTAGACGGTCAATTTCCCTTCATTCCTCATGAACAGATCCTGAGATACGAGGAGATTATACGTTTCGTCCGCATCGCGGCGGGGTTGGGGGTAAGGAAAATCCGCCTCACAGGGGGCGAACCCCTGGTGAAGAGGGGCATACCGTTTCTCATCAAGGAGATTGAGTCCATTCCCGGCATAGAGGACGTTGCGATTACCACCAACGGCGTCTTACTCGGCAGGATGCTCCCCGAACTCCAGGAGGCAGGCCTGAGGCGGGTCAACATAAGCCTCGACACCATGAAGAGAGATAGATTCGCCTATATCACGGGGGTAGACGCCTTCGACGAGGTGTTAAAGAGCATCAGGGCGTCGGTAAAATCCGGCCTAAACCCGGTGAAGATTAATACAGTAATCATCCAAGACTTCAACGATGACGAAATCCTCGATTTTGCGAAGCTGGCAAAGACCCGTAATGTTGAGGTCCGGTTCATAGAGTACATGCCTTTCGGCAATTCGGATCTCTGGCACAGCGCCCACATCATCACTTCCACCGAGATAGAAGAAATCATACGGACAAAGTACGTCATTACACCCATTCCGAAGTCTCAAGCAGGGCCATCAGGGCCGGCGAGGGTCTTCCATATCAAGGGGGGCGTGGGGAGAGTGGGCTTCATAAGCCCAGTTTCCACCCACATATGCCATCAGTGTAACAGGATCCGCCTCACTGCCAAGGGTACCATCAAACCGTGCCTATTTGCGGACGAAGAGTACGACGTGAAATCCATGCTCAGATCAGATACGCCGGACGACGAGATACGCGCCTTTATCAAAGAAGCTGTGAAAGCGAAGCCGGAGCGGAAAGAGGAGATAAACCAGATAAAAAAATGTCAGAGAAACTTGCGGCACATCGGAGGATGATTGACGAACATGGAAGTCTCGTAAATAACCCCTGATTAAAATCGCAGACTTTCTCTGACTAAAGTCAGAGGTTTCCTTACGGAGGATTTATGAAGCTGACCCACGTTGACGAAGACGGCAAGGCCCGCATGGTAGATGTATCCGGGAAGCAGGAGACGGAGCGGGAAGCTCGAGCTACAGGAAAGGTGAAGATGGCGAGGGCGACCTACGATCTGGTAAGAACGGGCCAGGGTCCCAAGGGCGACATCTTTACTGTGGCTAAAATAGCGGGCATTACTGGGGCAAAGAAGACCCACGACCTTATCCCGCTTTGCCATCCGCTACCCATCACCTACATAGACGTGGGTTTTACCTTTGATGATAACGAAGGAAGTGTGACAATCACCTCTTTCGTCAAGACGAGAGGGCAGACAGGCGTTGAAATGGAGGCCATTACCTGCGCAATGATCACAGCCCTTACCATATACGACATGTGCAAGGCCGTGGACAAAAGCATAGAATTGGGTCCGTTTTTTCTCCTTGAGAAAAGCGGGGGGAAAAGCGGAAACTATAAACGATAGCCACCGGTTAATGGCCATCAGCAGCAGACGCTTGATGTGCGTGCAAGGAAAAGTCTGATGCTGCCGAGGGTTGATATCATAGCCGTCAACAGCAGGCGCTTGAAGGGATAAGGAAAGTTTCACGGAGGTAAAGCAAATTCAGCCGTTTATAAAGAAGCGAATAAATAAAAACCGGAGCAGCACAAGTTACAAAAAAATAAATAATTGATTGATAAATAAGGGAATATGACAAAAGGAAAAGTGGTATCGGTAAATGTAAGCGACAACAAGGGTGAGAAGAAACACAATATCGGACAGTGCAAGGTTATCAGGGCGTTCGGTCTTGAGAACGATGCCCACGGAGGCTTTATGCACCGGCAGATCAGCCTGCTCTCAGCGGAAAGCATCGAGAAGATGCGAACAAAAGGGGTTCATGTAGGCGCCGGTGATTTCGCCGAAAACCTTACTGTTGAAGGGATTGACCTCCCGGCCCTTCCCATAGGAACAACCCTTCGGATCGGAGAGAGCCTTTTTGTCAGAGTAACTCAGATAGGCAAAGAATGTCACAGCCGGTGCGCCATATTCCAACAGGTGGGCGACTGCGTGATGCCGCGGGAGGGGATATTCGTCGAGGTGCTAAATGACGGGACCGTATCCGTGGGAGACGAGATAGAGGTAGTGATGGGCTTAAGAGCGCACATTATTACAGTAAGCGACAAAGGTTCAGCAGGCCATAGAGTCGACAGAAGCGGGCCGGAGATCAGAAAAATTCTTGAGAAAACATTTGAGGTAACGGGCATCACCATAATACCGGACGAAGTATCAGTTATTGCCCAAACGATTATCGAGCAGATTGACGAAAAGGGTGTCGATGTGGTCGTCACCACCGGCGGCACGGGGGTGAGTAAACGGGACGTGACGCCCGAAGCCACAAGGTCGGTCATTGACCGCGAGCTTCCAGGCTTTGCCGAGGTCATGCGCATGGAGAGTTATAAGATCACGCCCCACAGCATCATTTCAAGAGCCATATGCGGAATCCGCAGGGAAAGCATCATTATAAACCTGCCTGGCAGCCCGAAAGCCGCTACTGAATGTCTCACCTTCGTCCTCGGCGCCATTCCTCACGCCCTCTCAAAAATCAAGGGCGACCAGAGCGACTGCGGGGGTTGACAGAAGTATAGAGGCGGGCTATTACCTAATAAATAAACGGTTTTTCAAACGGTTCGTCCGGTTCGTCGTCAGTTTTGAGCCTGAAAATACGGCTCTTTCCTTGATCCGTGTCGTCCTTCCTCGCTTCAGCCATCTTGATTTTTAAGCTTATACGTCATTCGGGCTGTCAGAGCGTGCGATGGATGGCGCTTTCATAACTTATCCTTCCGCCATATAGATACCGAAGATACGCTGGCCAAAGGCCTAAAATGCCTTCATTGTACGCAATAGTCACCACTTCCTTCCGGCAGGTCAATCTCGCCTTTGAATGGTGAGGTCCTTGACCTTGGGGGTATTGAGGGGTATCTCCATAGCCGCCCTCTTCCCGTCAACGGTGGGTATCAGTCTCTGAGATTGTTGGATAGTTTCGCTTTTCTCATCTCTCCTTGAGAATCCTGATATAAGGCCGTTTTCGGGAACTGATATGAAGGCCTGATCATGGCTCTCTATTGGAAGATTAGTAATTCGGAAATATCTATATTGGCTCACTTCAGGCGTCTAAACTTGCTATTTCTTTAAGAGTCGGCAAATCTGCCGTATTCTTCAGGCAAAATGTTTCAAGAAATAGCTTTGTTGTCCGGAATACCATCGGCTTGCCTGCGTCTTCAAGTCTTCCCCCGAGTTCGATCAGCTTTCTTTCCAAAAGCTGTTTGACGGCACGTGACGAATCCACGCCCCTCAGACGGTCTATCTCCTTCTTTGGCACAGGCTGTTTATAAGCGATAATCGACAGGGTCTCCATTACGGACCTTGTGAGTCCCATCTCTTTTTCCCTGACGAACCGCTTTACCCAATCCCCGTACTCCGCCTTCGTCTGCATCTGGAAGCCTCCCGAGACTTCGGCGATCAAGAAAGCTCTGTCCGCCGAGTTGTACTCGGCGATCAAGCGGCTCAACGCCTCCAGCACCTCTTCAGGAGGGAAATCATCCAACTTTTTTATCATCTGTTTTGCGGTGATTGACCGTGCCGACGAGAAAAGGACTGCCTCGATAATCCTCTTTAGTTCCATCTCTCCAAAAACTCTGCGGTTTTGACCCTGATATCCTCGTTATCCTCGGGATACCTGAACCAGCTCACATCTCTCTCTTTTGCGAACCAGGTAAACTGACGCTTCGCATAATGTCTCGTGTGCTTCTTTATCTCTTCTACCATATCGTCATAATGAATTAAACCTTTTATGTAGAGAATGATCTCCCTGTAACCGATACCTGAGAAAGGTTTTGCTGTCTCGTCAAGTCCCATGGAGAGGAGCTTTTCAACCTCCCCAACCCATCCTCTCACGAACATTTCGTCAACCCTTCTGTTTATCCTCCGGTAAAGCTCATCTCTCTCCCTTTTAAGGCCGATTTTGAGCATACTATATCGGGCCTCCCCGAAACCGTGATCCCGCTCAAGTTCCGACATGGGTTTCCCGGTGAGACGAAAGACTTCCACGGCCCTTACGACCCTTACCTTATCCCTAACGCTTATCCGCATGGCATATGCGTGGTCGACGCGCTTCAACTCATCATAGAGAAAGATCGGGTCCTTCTCATAGACGTCCCTCAGTTCCTCGCGCAAGGTCTTATCCGTGGGAGCGGCAAACAGGCCGTAGGCCAAAGCCCTGAGATAAAGACCCGTTCCGCCGACGAGGATGGGCAGGTTGCCGCGGATCTTTATTTGGCGGATGGCCTCATCTGCTCTTTCCTTGAAGATCGCCGCATTAAATTCCTCGTGGGCATCGACTATGTCGATCAGGTGGTGGCCGCATTTCTCGAAAGAGGCGACATCGGGCTTCGCGGTCCCGATATTGAAATGCCTGTAGACCTGCATGGAATCAGCATTTATGATTTCTCCGCCCAGCAATTCGGCCATGTCGAGTGAAAGGGCCGACTTACCGGTACACGTGGGGCCTACTATCGCGATGACATTCCTATTGTTTGATAACATAGGTGCATATAAAGTATAATATATTGGTTATGTATGCAAGGGCTATAAAACTGGCTATACTCTTCCTTCTCCTTCCTGCTATGTTCGGCGCAGGCTTCGGGTACGCTCTCGTTAATTACCTGGAGATTCCCGATGTGAAACAGCTCGAGAGCTATAAACCCAAGTCAGCCACCAGGCTTTATGCGGACGACGGAACCCTTTTTGCCGAACTCTTTGTAGAAAAGAGGATCCCCATACCCATCACAGACATGCCGTACAACCTGAAGTATGCGTTCGTCGCCATTGAAGATGTGAGGTTCTACAGCCATTTCGGCGTCGATGTGAAGGGTATAGGGAGGGCGGCTTTCAAAAACATCGTGAAAGGCGGCATCAGCGAAGGGGCTTCTACCATAACACAGCAGTTGGCGCGCAATCTCTATCTCAGCCAGCAGAAGACCTACAAGAGAAAGATTGAGGAGGCAGTCCTCGCAATACAGATCGAAAGGACTTACTCGAAAGACGAGATACTCAACATGTATCTCAATCTCATTTATTTAGGCGAAGGCGCCCATGGAGTCGAGGCGGCAAGCTACACTTACTTCCACAAGAAAGCAAAAGAACTGACCTTGGAGGAATGCGCAACCCTCGCAGCCCTCACGAAATCGCCTTCAAGGCTTTCCCCTTTCAAAAATATGACAAGAGCCCTTGAGAGGAGAAACATCGTCCTCCAGAAGATGGCCGCCGCGGGGTTTATTCCGAAGAGCATTTACGCTAGAGCAGTGAAAACACCAATAACCCTGGCCCCCTTCAGGGCTTATGAAAAAAAGACCGGCTATTTCATAGAATACGTGAAGCAGACCCTTGAAGAGGTAGTTACCGAGCCGTTACAGATATACACAACAGGACTCAACGTAAAGACGGCGGTAAATCTCAACATGACCAACATCGCCTATGAAGCCATACAGAAAGGCGTCGAGGCCTACAAAAAGAGGAACCCGAACGTATCCTCGACTCCCGAGGTAGCCCTTATCGCGATCGAGGTGAAAACCGGCGACCTGAAGGTCCTGATCGGCGGAAAGGACTTCCTGAGCTCTCCTTTCAACAGGGCGGTTCAGGCCAAGAGGCAGCCCGGGTCCTCCTTCAAGCCGATTATATATCTCGCTGCCCTGGAGAGGGGGTTTAAGGCCGACACCATGCTCTTAGACGCACCCATCTCATTCACTAACCCGTACACCCACAAGGTCTGGAGTCCTAAAAACTACAGGCACGAGTATATGGGGAGTGTGACGATGCGGAAAGCCCTTGAGAACTCGCTCAACACCGCCACCGTGCGGCTTCTCGAAAGGACGGGCATTGATCACGTAGTAGACCTCGCAAAGAGGCTCCATATCGATGCAAATTTCCAGTCGAACCTGTCGCTTGCCCTCGGTACCACGGAGGTTGCCCCTCTTGATCTTGCCAACGCATACGCCGTGTTTGCCAGAGGAGGGATCTACATGCGGCCTCTGGCCGTGAAAAACGTGACCACCACTGAAGGCGAGGAAAAGTATTCTGAGGAAATCCACGGCGAAACGATCATCTCTCCGGAAGTCGCAATGACCCTGGTGGACATTATGAAAGGCGTCATAAAAAAAGGCACAGGCCGCGCCGCCGCGGGAATGCCTTACTCTCTCGCAGGCAAAACAGGAACGACCGACGAGTTCAGAGACGCCTGGTTCATCGGGTTCTCCCCCAACCTGCTATGTGCGGTCTGGATCGGTTTCGACAAGAAGACTTACCTGGGAAACAGGGAATCCGGCGCTACCGCCGCCCTTCCAATATGGATAGATTTCATGTCAAAGGCCCTTACCTCGTACCCTAATGAGGATTTCACGTTTCAGGCAGAGGAACAAAGGGCAGGAGCAAACGCAGGACTACCCTGATCATTTGGGGTTACCCATGGTATGTATTTTACACATTTGTTGACAAATAGCCTGTATTTCATTATACATATTCAGGATGGAGGTCAGCCATGCTTACTAAGAGATTAAAAAGATCCAACCAAAGAGGTTTTACGCTCGTTGAGCTCCTTGTCGTTATGGTAATCATCGGCCTGCTTGCCGCCCTCGTAGGTCCTAAGCTTTTCCCGAAGCTGGGAAAAGGCAAGCAGTCGGCAGCAAAGGCTCAAATTGAGCTGCTAAGCCAGGCATTGGATCAGTTCCGCCTTGATGTGGGACGATACCCGACAACCCAGGAAGGTCTCGCCGCCCTGATCACCAATCCAGGAGGGGTGGATAATTGGGACGGGTCTTACCTCAAAAAAGCCTTACCGAACGATCCTTGGGGGAAACCATACGGGTATCAGTGCCCGGGAACACACGGGGAGTTTGATATATACTCCTACGGGAGGGACGGCGCACCCGGAGGGGAAGGCGAAGATAAAGACGTAGCCAGTTGGGAATGATGATAGAACGGATGGGCAAAACGTTGCGGCCCGATTATGGGAGATCATTTAAAACCGATATTCAGGATTATTCCCGGTCAGCACAGGCCGCCGATAGAGCGGCGCCTACTATGACACGCAGCGGTTTCTGTCCTGCATATAATAAAATACTCACTTGGATTGACATACCCGGCCAGATGTATTATTTTAACATTTTATAGGGGGTCAACCTGGACAAAGGACGTATACAACATATAATGGGCTTGCACGGTCTATATGAAAGTCGTCTCACCAACCTGCGTGGTTTCATCCTTGTCGGGGCTTTCCCTGTCCTTCTTACCATTTTTGGCGCGGCGACACCGGCGAGCGCCGGTCAGGACCGTCTTTCTTTAGAAAACAGCTCGCCCCTTATACTGCTTGCGCAAGCGGAAACTATTCCTTCCTCTGGGGTTGCAACTCCACAGGGGGAACCACAGCGCGGCCAGGGAGCGGTGCAAATGAACGCTCAGGTTCCAGCGTCAGCACAGCCTGCTCTGGGAACGCCTACTCCACAGGCGATGAAACCCGAACCTGCTCAGGTTCCTCAGACCGTAAATATTCCGCCATCACCGCCATATCCTCAGGCACAGCAGGTCAAACAGCCAATACCGCAGACAGGTCCTTCAACCATCCCACCCGCCAGTCCTTTCAGGCCCGCCTACCCAATACAAAATGGAGGACCGCAAAAAGCCGAGCAATCTCGAACGACACAGATGCCGTCACAGACATTCCCGGCCAGGATGCCTGGAGGGATGTCTGGAGGCGTCAGAAGACAAGGTCCTGCCGGCATTGCGGCACCTGGGGGCATGATAAGCCTAAACTTTGATGATGCAGACGTTTTTTCGGTTATTCAGACCGTGTTCGGCGATATATTAAAGGTCAACTACGTGGTCGATTCACGCGTCAAGGGCCGCGTCACTTTCAGGTCAGTGGCCCCCGTCCCGAAGGACCAGGTACTCCCCGTCATGGAAGTGATCCTCCGGCTCAACGCCATTGGAATTGTGGAAGACAGCGGCATTTATAGAATGGTTCCTCTCTCCGATGTATCGAGGGAACCCTCTTCCGTTTATTCAGGAAGAGATGCAGACCAGATCCCCGTTACCGGTAAGTCGATCATCCAGATAATACCCATTACGCACCTTCAGTCAACTGAGGTGTCAAAGCTCGTCGCGCCCTTCCTGTCTGCCAACGCGGTGATGCTTGATATACCAAAGAGCAATCAGATCATAGTGGTCGATACGGATGCGAGCGTGCGCAGAGCGCTCCAGATCATCAATGCCTTCGACAATGAAGTGCAGAAAAAGAAAAGAGCCACCGTATTCGTCTATCACGTTCAGAACGGGAAGGCAAAGGACATTGCCAACCTCCTGAACCAGATTTATCTTGGAGCAAGACCGGGGATTACCTCTGGGAGCACCACTACAGGTTCTATGGCCCCGGCAACGACGAGTACGACCGGTTCCGGGACAAGACCCGCCGGCACCACGCCTGCCACCGGAGCAACCGGAGCAACAACAACAAGTACAAGTACCCTTCCCACTCCCTCCATCGCACAGCCGTCCATGGCGCCTCTCGGAGCGGTAACCGAAACTCTCGTCTCACCCATCACGAGAATATTCGCGGACGAAACTATAAATTCCGTGATAGTCCTCGCTACCCCGGAAGATTATGAGACTATAAAAGAGAGTATCACCAAGATTGATATTACCCCAAGGCAGGTGGTAATTGAGGGGATGATCGCGCAAGTTATTATGAAGGATGAGCTGAACTTGGGCCTTGCCTATTCATTGAATCTGCAGATCAATTCGGGGAATCTCAACCTTGGCGGCCCAATGACCCTTAACAGCGCACAACTCCTGTCTTCTAAAAATTCGGACGGTGAGATTATCAAGCCGGGGGATTCGAACTCAGGTTTCACTTTTGTGGGCACGGACGACAAAGGCATTGTGAGGGCTTACCTCAACGCCCTGGCCACGGACTCCAAGGCAAAGCTGCTCGCATCCCCCCACATACTCGTTTCCGACAACCGGGAAGCGCGTATTCAGGTGGGTAAGCAGGTCCCCGTCATCACGGGGGAGACTTACGGTTCCACGATGGTCTCGTCCCAAAGGACTATCCAGTATAAGGACATCGGTATCATCTTAAAGGTAAAACCACAGATCAACGCAAGCGGTCTGGTAGCTATGGAAGTGTCTCAAGAGGTTTCGACTTTCGAGACGCTCGCCCTTTATGCCAATGAGACCCAGATCATTATCAACAAGACGGAGGCGGTTTCAAACTTGGTGGTCCAGGACGGTCAGACCATAATCATAGGCGGCCTCATCCAGGAAAATAATACGAGAGATGGACTCGGCATCCCTTTTCTTAAAAACATACCGATTCTTGGGTATCTGTTCGGCAACAAGCACAGGATGGCGGATCGGACGGAGCTTATTATCCTCCTTACCCCGCGCGTGGTCAGAGATCAGAGGGAAGCAAGAGGCGTCACGAATGATTATATCGATAATATAACAGGCACATCGGTAAAGGGTGGACTGCATAAAGAAGAGATGCTTAAGGGCGGCGTCCAACTCAGGAGTGGGCTTGGAGATGCGGTAGCAACGGAAATGCCCTACCAGACTGACTTATTCATACCCGATGTATTCATACCTCTCAACGAACCGGAGAGGACCGGGGAAAACGAAACGCCTCGGATGCCGGAAAGTGCTCCCGAAGCGCAAACACCGGCTCCGCCGCCTCAGGCTCCCAATCCCTGAAAACAGGCGAGGTTATAAGGTCATGAGTGATGGAAACGTACCACTCATTGCTGTCTCACCTGTTTTTCTGTCCCATATCGTTCACGGTCGTTTTCTCTAACCTTTTCTGGTCTTTTTTCTTTTTGCAAGTGCATCGGTTTTCCGCAGAGCGAGGAGATTCATTCACCGTGGCGGTGCGACCTATCGGCCTTGGCCCTTCAATCAAGCCTGATATGTATAGTCATGGCACATGACAATCACATCAATATAAGGGAGTGCAAACTAAAAAGATAAGTTACAATGATCAATACCCGCCAAAGGATGGTGCGGAGTATGGCGAGTCAGGACCGCACTTGAAGAATACCAGCCAGATTTGCAGGCGTCCATGGAAGCGATAGGCGATAATGACAGGAGCTGCACTATAAGAGATTGGCAGTTTTGAAAAACAAAGCTGCCCCGCCGCTATAAGAAAATAGACCTCCAAGAGACATATATCTATCTAAACGGCAGACAGGTTTTCCTGCGGAGAGTCGCTATTCGGAAAGCGCCGGGCGTCACGGGTAAAAAAGACGAAACGTTTTTAAAGCCTGCATTCCTGTGTACCAAATGATGAAACTGACATAGATCAATATCTATATCGCGGATATGACAGGGCCAAGAAGGGACCCAAGCGCAACTAAAAAAGAGGGAGGCTTTGGGCCTCCCTCTAAACAAAACACACAACACACAACAACAACAAAAGGATGTTTTTATTTTATACAGACGCTTTGCGTCTTGTCAAGTAAAAAACAGGGGCGGACAAAAATTCCGCCTTCTCTTGTAAGCTCTCCTTAAGACTCTCGGAGTGACCAGCGACGCGGGTATCACAAATAGAAACTTGCTCCATTGCAGCATGATGGAACTTTGAGGCAATACCGCTCCTCCTGCCCCCGAATCACCCCTCATTATGATTGATAACGCCACTTGTGCGGAAAAGGCACGGCGCATAGCGCCCTCCTATCGCCCTATTCTCCACAGCTCTCAATCATATTGAACATTTCTGGAATTGGTTGAAATGACAATTGCGAAAATGTCTGCCCTTTAATCTCTGCTGGTCTAATTCCCCGCCCTTTAAAGCGCACGCGCTTACCTAATAGTCAGTCGTAAAAACCCCGGGATACCCCGCCGCTTGGGGGCGGGGAGGTTCATTTCATCTTTCGATATCACTTTATCTGAATGTTTTTAAATATAGGAATTATAATCGTTATGAACATAATCACATGAATCCGCTTGGAAAAACTGCCGTGATTACATCCCAGGCCTTTTTAATTGAGTTCTTAAGGGCACTGAAAAACTGAGCAAAGACATCCTGTTTCTTGAAGGAACCAATGATTAGCAAATTCAATGCGCTTGTATATGGCAGGGAAACGTTAATATAAGACGCATAAAAATAATCACAGCGCCAAGACATATCCATCTGCGGATATGTCTCGTGTCATCATTTGACCGGCTGCCGCGTTAGAAAAATATCACCATGAAGAGGCTTGTCAAATTTTAACATCATGATTTTTGATCCTCGGCGGGCGGTTTGGAGACAAGGCCCTTACCCTTCTTCTCTTTCTTTCTCTCAAGGGCCGCCGAAATTTCAGCAAGCCTCTTCATTACAAGGTTATTGATCGTTCCTTCGGGATACGTACCGTCTTCCCTCAATTCCCCCGCAGACATGCCGGTCAGTATCTCCAGACCTTCTTCCATCTCATCAATGGCATATACGGAGAACCGTCCGGTTTCTACCGCCTCACATATGTCTCCCCGAAGCATGAGATTCTTCACGTTTCGCTTCGGTATGATCACACCATTGCTCCCGTCAAGCCCCCGCATCTTGCAAAGATCGAAAAAACCCTCTATCTTCTGATTCACCCCGCCTATGGGTTGGACATCCCCATTCTGGTCCATGGAGCCTGTTACCGCAAAACCTTGCTTCACAGGCACGCCGGAGATGCTGGAGAGGAGCGCGTACAACTCGGCGCATGTGGCGCTGTCGCCTTCAATCATTTCATAAAGCTGTTCAAAAGTAATAAACGCGGAGAGACTGATAGGCCCTTTTATCGCATACTTGGCTCCAAGGTAGCTCGAAATAATGAATATCGCCTTCTCGTGGATCTTGCCGCTCATTTTGGTCTCGCGCTCAATGTTGACAATTCCGGCCTTTCCGATATAAGTCCGAGCCGTTATCCGCGATGGTTTCCCGAAACTGTAATCACCCATATCGAGAACAGCAAGGCCGTTGATCTGGCCCACTTTCTTATCTGTCGTGTCGATTATCAGCGTATCTTCAAGGATCATCTCTCTGATTCTCTCTTCCACCCTGTTCACGCGGAATACCTTTTCGTCGATTGCCTTCGTCACGTGCAAAGCGCTTATCACATCCGAATCCGCTTTCTTTGCCCAATAGTGCGACTCACGTATAAGGTCACGGATGGCGCTCATTTTGGTCGAAAGCTTGTCTTGACTGTCCGCATACCGCGAGCTCACCTCTATGATCCTGGCGACACCGCTCCTGTCGACGGGCAGGAGATTTTCCTTCTTCTGGCATTGGGCGACAAAAACCGCGTATTTCTCCATATTTTCAGAGGTACGGTCCATTCGGCTGTCAAAATCAGCCTTTACTTTGAATAATTCCCTGGATTCCTCGTCATATGTATATAGGAGGTAATAAACGTACTGATTTCCGGTGAGAATGACCTTGACATTGAGGGGGATCGATTCCGGTTTCAGCGAGGTGGTGCTTATCAGTCTATATTGTTCCAGGACATCCTCGATTTTGATTTCCCGGTTCTTGAGGGCCCGCTTCAGGGCATCATATGAAAAAGCATTCTTGAAAAGCTCCGTGGCGTCGACGACGAGATAGCCGCCATTCGCCCTGTGAACCGAACCGGCTTTGATCATGGTAAAATCGGTAGATGCCATCCCGTAAGTCACTTTATGCTCAATCCTTCCGAAAAGATTGAGGTACGTGGGATTGCTCTCAAAGACCACGGGAGCGCCTTTATTCTCGCCGTTATTGACCATGACGTTCACCGAGTATTTCATGAACGAAGGTTCCTGTTTCGGTATATTGAGAAGAGGGAGGGCCGAAGGTTGCTCCTCAGTCGTCTTGAACTCGTCGAGGTGGGAGATGATTTCCTCTTTTACGTCCTCAAGATAGGAGGCTATTTTCGGCCGGTCTTTATATTTCAGCTTGAGGGTTTCGATGAAGGGACCCACCAGTTCAAGGCCGATCATTCTTTCAAGGCTGATAAGCATATCTCTCACGAGTTTTTCTGCGTCCCGAAGGATTCTCACCACATCGTTGAGTTTCTCCTGGAACATTTTCCCCGTTTCTTCCATCTTCTTTCTGGTCAGCTCATCCAGGACATCAAACTCTTCTTTTGTGAGGGCTTCGCCGTTTTCCCTGATGGGGGTAATAAGGACACCGCTCGGCCCCCGCTTCACGCTGAAGCCTCTTGATTTGGCCTCCTCGTCGAGCCTCGACAGGTACTCATTTTGCTTTTGCTGGAAATCATCAACGATCTTGCTTCTTTGTATCTCGAATTCTTTTGATTCAAATGCCTTGGGAATCTCGATCCTCAGAGCGCCTATGAAGTCGCTCATCTCCTTCTGAAAAATAACGCCATGTCCCGGATCCAGAGAAATGGCACTGGAGGCATCAGGAGTCTTGAAATTATAGACGTAACACCAGTCCTCAGGCGTAGCTTCTCTTGCCGCCTTTTCGGTGAGGAGCGTGGTAATGGTGGTCATCTTCCCTGTGCCGCTCTCTCCCAGAGCAAAAATGTTGAATCCGTCACTGTTTATGCCGAGGCCGAAATCAAGGGCTTTCAACGCCTTTTCCTGGCCGATCATACCGCTGAAGTCAACAATATCCTGCGTAGTGTTGAATTTAAAAAACTCAGGGTCGCACTTCCGATATATATCTTTAGAATTAAGTTTCGTGATCATTTGACAGGTCTCCTTATTTCATGTCCCGCGCTAAGATACGATTTAAGGTGCGAGCACTTTGCGTCCCTCATTTAATCTCTACTGGTCTAATTCCCCGCCCCGTGAGGCATGCGTTTGCCTAAAGTCAGTCGTAAGCCCCGCGGGATACCCAGCCGCTTAGGGGGGGGCGGGAGGTTCGTTTTAATACCTTGTCCCGCTGCAGCCAAATCTTTCGAGTAAAGAATCCGCTTTTTAAACTCCTTATCTCATCCAGCTCCCGCCGGTAACACAGATCGTCTGACCAGTTATATATTCGCCTTCATCGGATACGAGAAAAACGACCGTGTTTGCCACGTCCTCCGGGGTCCCTTTCCTGGGATAGGGTATATTCTCGTACATCCTTTCGATTTCCTCCTCGGGATAGATGCGGGGGATGAATTCGTTATAAATGAAGCTGGGCGCAATGGAGTTCACCGTCACACAATTGGGCGCAGCCTCCATGGCGAGGCACCTTGTAAAGGCCATCACTCCCGCCTTCGCCGCAGCATAATGGGCGTGACCAGCCTTGAGCCCCATGAACCCCGCAACGGAAGTAATGTTCACTATACGGCCCCCATTTTGCGTGATCATGGAGGGTATCACCGCCCTGCAGAAATAAAAAGTCCCTCTGAGGGAAGTATTAATCACCGTATCCCACATCTCGTCCGTCATATCCACCACCTGCGACGGACGGTTGGTTCCGGCGTTATTTATAAGTATATCCACGCGGCCGAATCTTTCGAGAGTTCTCACGACCGCCTCCTCCACTTCCTCTTTTTTGGTTACGTCGCACTTAAGCCCCAAAGTGGACACACCGTATTCCGCCAGAATGGCCTCGGCCACGCTGACGGACCGCTCTTCATGGACGTCTGTTATAACCACGTGCGCCCCTTCTTTTGCCAATACACGGGCAACAGCCTGACCTATACCCGCACCCGCCGCTGCCGTGACCAGCGCTACCTTGCCGCTAAGTCTCATATTCCGCCTCCTATCCATATCATATACAAAAATTTCCCTAAGGCTCAAGAAGAAAACATGGACAGATCCGGTTTTCGGCTGACAGTCAGATGGGCTTTGAGGACTATAGGCCCCCAGCAGAACCACCCTCAAGGCAGCGGAAGAACAACAGAACGCATGGATTCATTTATACCTTAAGTCTCTTTTCGATAAACTGCAGGAGAAAATTGCAGGCATAGCGGCAGAGTATTATTATAGGACTTATTCGCCGGGCTTCCGTATCCCTATATACCAGAATAATGGTTCCATTCCAGTCAAACCCTGCCCCCTGACATTATAGAGGGAAACATGCCGCACATTGCCGGCAGAGCTGACGAAAGCATCCAAACCTGTCAGTCTAAGTATATAAGCCGCCTCGTCATCCTCGGCAACGTTCCGGCCCTTTATGCGGCGGCATGAGCAAGAACGGGTAAATAAAAGATGTACACGCTCAGGACCAGGGCAGGCAGCTTGCGGCAGATTAAGAAAATATGAAAATTTTCTTAATCTGGAGATAGTATCGACGGAGGAATTCTTGGCTTTTCTGGGATTGCTTTTGCAACCCCGCAGCTTCCTGACGGAATGAGTTTCATAATATTTTAAATTCTATCGAACTTTTTTGATAAAATGTCAAATTTTCTACAAATTTTTCATCGTTACATATTGACTGCTAAGCATAAAATATAGTAAAAGAGTTCGAGTTATCTATAGATAACGGATACATAAACCACTCTGCCATATGGATACCAACCGCACAAAAAAGGAGATGATTTTATGAGAAAGTACCAATTCAGAGGGGAACTTATCGGCGACGTGAACTTAGGCAGACCTAATCTTGGCGTTCAGATTGATGTGGAAATTTACCGATTGATGCAGTTTACCCTGCGCGATATTCTGGAAGAAAGATACGGCTCCGACGCAGCGGATGAAGTGTTCAGAGGCGCGGGGAGGCTTGCCGGAAATGAATTTTATAAAAATTTAGTCCATCCCGCCGAAACATTGGATGAATTTATCTCAAAGGTTCAAAGTGCTTTAATAGAAAAGAAGATCGGCGTTTTACGTATTGAGGAAGTGGACGTAAACGTAAGCAGAATCATACTCACCGTGGATGAGGACCTTGATTGTTCTGGTTTGCCTGAACTTGACTACGAAGCATGTCTTTACGACGAGGGATTTATATCCGCGCTCTTTGATTGCTTCACAAAAGAAAAATGGACGGCGAAGGAAATTGATTGCTGGTGCACAGGATCTCGGACTTGTCGTTTTATTGTAACAAAGAATTGGATTTAAGACGACCTGAAACTGACATGAACAACCAAAACGCAAGCAATGGAGGGGGGGGAAAAGGATAAACCATATTCCACGGAGGAATTCTTAGATTTTATGGGATTGCTTTTGTCAATCCCGCACTATGTATCTTATAAGCTTTACAATCATATTTCGTACCCTGTTTCGGTCCGCCTGTGATCATGCCCTATTGGCCGACTATCTGCCCGGCCTTCTCCTTGATACAAACCAAATAGTTTCAGATATTTGCCGCGAAATGGGATAATATCCAAGAGCGGCTCGGTGGCTTCGCCTGCTTCAGAAATTATCCGCAAGAATATGCCCGCATCTTTTGAGACATTTTTTTGCCACACATATTTACAACGAGACAGGCGACTTAAACGCCCTGTGAGAAACAATGGGACATGCCAACTTCAGATTAAAAAAAATCTATACCCAATTATCGGAGGATCACGAGAGAGAAGTTGTTGAAAAGGGGCTGATGTTGTGACATGTTGTTACAACTATCAAACCCCCTGTCCCGTAACTCATTGAAATGGTGGAGCTGATGGGGATCGAACCCACGAACCTCTTGACTGCCAGTCAAGCGCTCTCCCAGTTGAGCTACAGCCCCAGTGGCTATTTTATAACAGCATCCCGTCTGATTGTCAACACGCAGTTTTCCATGGAGCTTGGGGCTTCTCACCCCGCCAAGGCATCTCTCATGGAAAAGACTCTAATTAGACTTCGCGGCCCTCTTTTTCGGCCCCATCGTCTTGACAACGTAGTTGCAACCCCTTAAAATATGCTTCTTTGCGATTTTTTCGGCCCGCCCTTTATCTCCTTTTTTTATCGCATCAAGCATTCTCCCGTGGTCTTGGATGTATGTGAGTCTGCCTTTCGCGTGGAAGAGCGGTCTACCGTATCTCGCCATATAGTCTCTGAGGGCACCTATCATGTTGCAGAGCTTCGGACTACGGGTAGCCTTGTAGACCATCTCGTGAAATTCCGCATTTAATTCGGTAAACCTTTCCAGATCTTTTTCCGCCAGCGCCTGGTAGGATAACTCCACATTTTTCTCCATGTCCGCGATAAACTCAGGTGTGACATATTCCGTTGCCATTGAGACAGCATAGCTTTCAAGTGCGGCTCTGATCCCGAAGGTCTCCCTCACCTCCTCCCCGGACGTCATGCTGACTCTGAATCCCCGCAAGGGAAGTCTCTCCAGGAAGCCCCTATGTTCCAGCGTCATCATCGCCTCTCTTACGGGTATCCTGCTTGTCTTGAACTGCTCTGACAGTTCCTGTTCAATGACCCTCTCGCCAGGTTTAAGCTGTCCACTGACAATTGCGCTCTTGAGGGCGTCGAAAATCATTTCTCCGGTGGACCGCTTTCTGACTGACTCGGCCACTTTCGGAATTTCTTCTTTCCTGTAGTTAACCTCCTTCTTTTCTTTTTCGTCACAACTTCTGCCTTTGGCATTCTCCTTTCTCATTTCGGCACAACCCCCTTAAACATTCGCATATCCCCTCTGCAGGGACTATTTGCATAGTATACAACATTTGGCGGCCAATGTGTAGAATTAGTGTCATTTGTGTATACGACCGGCATCAGGTCTCTAAAGCCAAGTCTAAAGAAAAATGAACCTCCCGCCGCAAGCGGGGTATCCCAGGGTTTACGACTGACTATCAGACAGCGCGCTCTTTCAAGGGGCGGGGAATTAGACCCGTAGAGATTAAAGTTCCTTATCTTTGCGGCAAATGATTTTGGTGATGTCTTGATATCTTGATGCCCTGAAGAATAGTATTCTATCCTGAAATAGGATTTTCAGTTTTTATGATAGAAAAAAAGCATCATGCTTGATATGCTTATGATATGCGGAGCTCAAAGGCGGAGTACATAAAGATTTGCAGATGACTTAAGGTCTGCTCCTTATGTTTTCCGGTATTGTCTCAGGTTGTCACCCCAGGCGCATCCCTCACGGAATACCTCCAGGTTCTTTTCCGCCACCCTCTTATGAACCTTTTCTCCGATGGTCTTCATGATGTTCTCTTCTGTATAGGGCGCTATTGCAAGACGGGAGAAAAATCCGAGAACCGCCATGTTGGAGGCCTGGATCATTCCCAACTGTTTTGCCAGGGCGTCGGCATCAATGAGGTACGAGATTGTTTTCCGGCCCATGAGCAATTCGGTAACCGCATCAGGGAGTTTTTTCTTATCCGTGTTGATAACGACAAGCGCTCCTTTCCCGAGGAAACGGAGGTTCCTGTAAAATTCACTCTCTTCAAAAGCAAGGAGTATACCGGCATTTTCCGCACCTATGAGGGGACTTCTGAAATTACCGATCTTTACAAGGGAAACGACCGAGCCGCCTCTCTGGCTCATGCCGTACTCATCCGACGCCATGGCGCTTAGGCCTGCTTTTATGGCAGTCTCCATGAGGATCGTTGAAGCCATGAGCACGCCCCTTCCTCCTATTCCCGCACATACGATTTCAAGATTCATAAACCCCCTGCTCCCTTTTAAGCCTACACAATGCCCTTGTAAAAGAGCACGGTCATTTCATTGCTGTCTTTAAAACGCTCTATCTCCGCCGGATTGTCAATATGGAAAAACACCCTGCACCCGCACGCCTCCATAATGCGCTGCATCTCGTTTTCTCTGGTGGCAGCGAGTATGAGGAGCACGTAAGCTGAGCCATTATACATGGTGTTCACGAGGGCAGGCATGCCGGCCTGAAAAAAATAGTCCTCAAAGGTAACGGCGAGTATCTTTATACCAGGCTCTTTCTTCTTTACCCCGTGGGCCATATTGATCGAAGACGCCGCTCCCAGCGTGTCCCGGATCACTTTGAAACCGTACATGATCTCCTCCGGCTTCGTTTTTGTCTTAGCACCGAAGGCGGGTCCCCGTATTATCTTCGAGCGGTCGCTTATCTGGAGCTCAATAATAGGGTAAGACCCCTCGGCTATGAAAACCTCGTCCATGTCCGCCAAGAACGCCTCTATAAGCTTCAAAGGGAGGGGAAATACGGTGGAGAGACAGAGCATGCTCGCATCATCGTCAAAAAATTCAGCCGCAGACCTGGTGTACGTAATAATGCCGGTCCCACCTTTCTTCGTGATCACATTGCCTTCGTAAGCCTCAAACTCTTCCCTGATTTTTTCAATTTTTTCATTGAGCTGCCTGTGCAGGTCGTATCTGAATTTCGGCGTTGCCGCCCACCGGTCCGGGTTCTTGATAAAATTCGCCTCACGGATCTCGTGTGAACGGGTCCCCGTCTTCCGGTCCGGCCCGCCTACGCCCCGTATACTCTCGCCAGGATGGATGGCGGACTGAATCACTACGGGGATTTCATACTTCTCCGATATGGCATATCCGAAACGGACGGCCCGCGCAAGCTCCTCTGCCCCTTCTGCTACCAGGACGGGTAGTTTGGAGAACAGCCCGACAGGCGTGGCTTCTTCCTCTATCTCCCTCATACAGAGTACGAGAAAACCTCCCGTAATGCCAATATATGCAGAGCTCATCACAGGGTCCAGGGCATCGTAGAGGCCTTCAGTGGAGAAGATACACGCCCCTCTCTTGGCCGTACAACTCCCTGTAAGGGCAAGCTCAAAGGCAGTCTTCCCGTCAAGGGAGACTTCGGAGTGCATGAACGGATAATCCCCTTCAAGGCTTTTAAGGGTCTTTCCGAGCATCCTGTTGGTGGTATGGATAAGGCGCGCCCCTTCATCAAGGAGCAGCTTCACAACGAATTCGTACATACTCTTACACCATGCTCCTTAGTATCTCGATCCCCTTCAGGAGATTCTCTTCGTTCGCAGCAAAGGAGATCCTGACGTTGGACTTCTTTCCGGAAAAAACACTGCCCGGAATTATAAACAGGTTCTTATCCAATGCCCTCTCCACGAAAGCATCGCCGTCGCCGTCCGGCACTTCCGGAAAGATAAAGTAAGCCCCGTTCGGCTTCACGACCCGGAATTTATCCCTTAGTCCTTCGTAGATGAGGTCTCTGCGCCGCCTGTAACCCTCGATAAGGGGGTCTGTATTGTAATCAAGGGCGACTATTGCCGCCTTCTGAGCAAAAGAATTAATGCTGCTGAACACGTACTGCTGCATGGTGACCATGCACTGAATGATCTGCTCAGGGCCTGCCGCAAATCCGACTCGCCAGCCGGTCATGGCCCACGTCTTTGAAAACCCGCCGAAAGTGATGGTATTCTCATAAAGCTGGCCCAAGTAGTCCTTCGTGAATCCATTGTCATAAACGAACCGGTCGTAGATGTCATCCGAATAGACCAACAAATTCTTCTCCCTGGCGACGCGGGCCACCATTTCCAACTCCTGCCTGGAATTTACTTTTCCCGTGGGGTTATTCGGGCTGTTTACAAGGATTATCCTGGTCTTATCCGTAATGGCCGCCCTAAGCACGTCTTCCTTTAGTGTAAAATCGGGATAGGTATCAATGAAAACTGGTTTGCCGCCAAGAAGCTGGACCTGGTACTCATAAAGAACGAAGTAGGGATCAGGGATGATCACTTCGTCGCCCGGGTTCAATGTGACCATGAGGGCAAGAAGGAGCCCGCCTGTCACCCCTGCAGTAATGATCACGTCGTCGCAGATAATATTCTTCCCTTTAAGGTAAAGGAGGACCTTCTCCCTCAACTCCGGGATACCACCCGACGGCGTATATTTATTGAATCCTGCCCTGATCCATTTGATGCCCTCTTCCTTGATTTCATCAGGTATGTCGAAATGGGGCTCGCCAATGCTTAAGTTAATGGGATCCTTCACCTTGTTTGCAAGGTCGAATATCTTCCTCACCCCAGACGGTCTTACGCTACTCACTCTGTCTGAGAGAAACACAAAAATCCTCCTTCACCGATCCGTCTTGAACACATTCTCCCCGCTTAAGTCCGCTACAGGGAACCCATACCTCTGCCGTCTCTACCGGAGGAGTAAGAGGCGAGGCGCCTCCACCCAAGCGATGGTTGATATGGGTAAGAAGTATGCGCTCCGCAGCATGCTACCCGGGCAGATTTATTACGGATCAGCGTTATGTACGCTTTTAAGCGATTCAATTATCCGTTCAATACGGGTTTTGGGCAACCCGCCGAAGCATTCCCGTAGCTCTTCTTCCGTAAAGACCCGCCTGAGAAGCTTCACAATATCGACTCTTTCCCTCCAGCAACCAATCATGCTCCGGCATGGCGCCTCCCCGTTCGCGGAGAGACAATAAGAAAAATCAGTGACCATACCCAGTTGGGTACAATATATTTCCATAAAATCTCCCGTTATACAATCTTCACGGTTTGGGAAATTTTTCCAAGTCCTTTATCAGTTCCGCGATATCTTCATCAGGGAGCGAGTAATCTTCGAGTTTTCCGCTCATAAAGGCGTCGTAGGAAGGCAGATCAATGATCCCGTGGCCGCTGAAGTTCATTAGTATTACCTTTTCTTTTCCCTCTTCCTTTGCCCGTTTTGCTTCTTCAATGGCGCATGCGATGGCGTGGTTCGTCTCGGGGGCTGGAATGAATCCCTCGGTCCGCGCAAAAATAAGACCCGCGCTGAAGGTCTCAACCTGGTTGTAGGCTTTGGCCTCAATGAGACCGTCCATGAGGACCCTGCTCACAAGGGGCGCCATGCCGTGGTACCGGAGTCCTCCCGCGTGGATCGGGGCAGGTACGAATCCATGACCGATGGAGTGCATGGGCAGAAGCGGCGTGGTTCCCGCTGTATCACCGAAGTCATAGGTATAAGGCCCTTTGGTAAGCGTTGGGCACGAAGTGGGCTCGGAGGCGATGATTCTCACTTCTTTTCCGTGGATCTTGTCCCTTACGAAGGGGAACGTGAGACCTCCAAAATTGCTGCCTCCGCCCGCACATCCTATCACCACATCAGGATACTCGCCCGCGATGGCTAATTGTTTCTCTGCCTCAAGGCCGATGATGGTCTGATGCATGATGACGTGGTTGAGTACGCTCCCTAACGAATACTTCGTATCTTTGGATGTGACGCAGTCCTCGATAGCTTCGCTGATGGCAATGCCAAGGCTTCCTGAATGCTCGGGATTCTCGGCTAAGAATTTCCTTCCTACGCTCGTGTCGGGACTCGGACTGGGCACGCACCTGCCTCCCCATGTCTCCATCATGATCCTCCGGTATGGCTTCTGGTTGTAGCTGACCCGCACCATGTATACCTTAATGTCAAGGCCGAACTGGTTGCATGCGAAAGAGATGGCGCTCCCCCATTGGCCGGCGCCGGTTTCGGTCGTGAGTCTCTTGATGCCGGCAATCTTGTTGTAATAAGCTTGTGCGATGGCCGTATTCGGCTTATGGCTCCCGGCAGGGCTTACCCCCTCGTTCTTATAATAAATGTGCGCGGGCGTTCCCAGGAACTGTTCCAGAGCATAGGCGCGGCAAAGAGGTGAGGGCCTGTACATGAGGAGTCTTTCCATCACTTCATCCGGAATGTCGATCCATCTCTCGGTACTCACCTCCTGCTCAATCAGGTTCATGGGGAGAATGGGCGCGAGCATGTCGGGAGTGATTGGTTCTCCGGTTGCGGGGTTGAGGGGCGGCGGAAGGGGGTTGGGCAGATCCGCCTGAATATTGTACCAAGCCCTCGGCATATCCTTCTCAGTCAAAAAGATCTTCTTCTCCATTATCTTCCTCCTTATCACGAAATAGAAAAGGCCATGAGTCACACATCATGGCCTTTAAACAAAATCGGCCATGAACGGTGTGAAACCGTCCATGGCCAGAGATCGCGGTTTCACACCTATAATATTCTCTGCCACCACCACCAGTTTGATTTGGAGATAATTGTTCCGTTGAGCATAATAATAGTCATATAGCATACAGAGAGCGCGAAGTCAAGTTATTATATATGGTCCAAATAGGGTCCAAGCGCTTGGGTGGGGGAGCATTTTCATTGACAATATACGATTTTACGATTATAACAAACCCTAATGCCTGGGTGGCGGAACAGGTAGACGCAAGGGACTTAAAATCCCTCGGTCCTCGCGGCTGTACGGGTTCGATTCCCGTCCTAGGCATTTAACTCTACGGGTCTAATTCCACGCACCTTGAGGCACGCGCTTATTCCCATCCCGTTCATAATATCTTGCCGCAGGTACCCTTGCCGCAAGCCTAAACCAGTGTCAGGAAAGTAAGGGTATGAATCATTTTGCTCAAAAAAATTCGGAGGGGTTTTCAACCCCCCCGAACACTGATACCGGGTATTAGTACATACCGTCCATACCGCCCATTCCGCCAGGAGGCATACCGGGCATACCGCCGGCGCCTTTCTCTTTCGGCTTCTCGGCGATCATACAGTCGGTGGTGAGGAGAAGACCTGCGACCGACGCTGCATTCTGGAGTGCAGTCCTTGCGACCTTCGTCGGGTCGATGATGCCTGCATTCTGCATATCGTCCACATATACTTCCTTGGCGGCGTCGAAACCAAAACCGCCCTTTCCGTTCTTTACCTTCTCAATAATGATGGAACCGTCATGGCCTGCATTCTGGGTAATCCATCTCAGAGGCTCTTCAAGAGACTTCTTCACGATCTGAACGCCAAAACCTCTTTCGCCTTCAAGTTTCAATGCATCAAGAGCGGCAAGACATCTTATCAGGGCCACGCCGCCGCCGGGGATTATACCTTCTTCTACTGCCGCCTTTGTCGCGTTGAGCGCGTCTTCTACGCGGGCTTTCTTTTCTTTCATCTCAGACTCAGTCGCGGCGCCTACATTGATCACAGCGACGCCACCGACCAGTTTTGCGAGTCTTTCCTGGAGTTTCTCGCGGTCGTAATCGGATGTGGTCTCATCAATCTGGGTCCTGATCTGTCTTACTCTCGCCTCAATCTCTTTCTTGTCTCCTGCGCCGTCGACAAGTGTCGTATTGTCTTTGTCGATTACGACTCGCTTGGCAGAACCGAGGTCTGTGAGGGTAATGCTTTCGAGTTTGATCCCGAGTTCCTCGGAGATCATCTGGCCGCCGGTGAGGATGGCGATATCTTCAAGCATTGCTTTCCTTCTGTCGCCGAAGCCAGGGGCTTTCACAGCCGCAACCTTCAACGTGCCGCGCAGTTTGTTGACCACGAGGGTGGCAAGGGCTTCGCCCTCAACATCTTCGGATATGATAAGAAGGGTCCTTCCCATCTTTGCAACCTGCTCGAGGACGGGCAGAAGATCTTTCATGTTGCTTATTTTCTTCTCGTTGATGAGAATCACCGGCTCATCGAGGACTGCTTCCATCTTCTCCGGATTGGTCACGAAGTAAGGTGAGATGTATCCTTTGTCGAACTGCATACCTTCGACGATCTCAAGGGTGGTCTCCATGCTCTTCGCTTCTTCCACGGTGATGACGCCTTCTTTACCGACTTTTGCCATGGCTTCGGCAATGATATTGCCAATGGTCTCGTCGTTGTTTGCGGAGATGGTGCCTACCTGGGCGATCTCTTTCTGATCCTTGGTCGGCTTGGAAATCTTCTTGAGCTCGGAGATTACGGCCTCTACTGCCTTGTCAATACCCCTCTTGAGCTCCATGGGGTTGTGGCCTGCCGCAACGAGCTTTGCGCCTTCCCTGTAAATAGACTGGGCAAGGACTGTAGCGGTGGTGGTGCCATCACCGGCAACATCGCTCGTCTTGCTTGCCACTTCTTTTACCATCTGGGCGCCCATGTTCTCAAACTTATCTTCAAGTTCCACTTCTTTTGCAACGGTAACACCGTCTTTCGTCACGTTCGGAGAACCGAAAGTCTTCTCAAGAATTACGTTTCTTCCTTTAGGTCCAAGAGTCACCTTGACTGCATCGGCGAGCGTATTCACGCCTTTGAGCAGGGCCTCCCGCACCTTCTGATCATATATGATATCTTTAGCCATCCTGTGTTCCTCCTTTTTTAATCTTCTACGATCCCGAGGATATCATCTTCTCTCAAGATGAGGTGCTCCTCGCCGTCAACCTTGATCTCCGTGCCGGAGTACTTTCCAAAAAGGATCTTGTCTCCCGCTTTTACAGACAGGGTAACCTTCGTGCCGTTGTCGAGGATCTTACCGTCCCCCACTGCGACGACGACGCCTTCCTGCGGCTTCTCTTTTGCTGCATCCGGAATGATAATGCCACCCTTTGTCTTTTCTTCCTCCTGAATCCTCTTGACAAGGATTCTGTCCTGTAACGGTTTTACTTTCATCGTATCACACTCCTTCCAAAAATTTTTGTTTGTTGGCAATAGGATATATTGATTGCTAAAATAATATACGAACGAGTGGGGCTTGTTGTCAAGCCCCACAAGCTAAATTTTCATAAGCAAATTTACGCCTTGCTTGTACCACAGGGAAAATAGCCTGTTTTCGGCCATGTTGCTTTTCCTGTCATTCATGATCAAGTTGAAGATCTCGTCCTTATTAAGCGCTATGTTATAATCCGTTTCCGCCTGGACGGAGAGCCGGTCAAGCATGGCGCCAAGGATCTTGTCCTTCTCTTTGCCGCAATGCCAGAGACTCCACCATTCTCCGTACAAATTTTTTATGGTTTTCGAGGGCTTGTCATAATAGTTGGCGAGGCACGGGAGCCAAGCCTTGAGATGGGCCTTCGACTGGTCAAATATATTTTCCACTGCCGGGTAACGCTCAAGCACATCCATCTCGACTCTGATTTTCTGTATAAACCCATTAATGATTGCCTGAGGGTCGTGCTTCTTCACAGGCACTTTTTCTTTCAGGGTATTCCAGACTTCAATGACAGGATATATCTCCATGTTCTTTTTGGAATAGTCGATAATCTCCAGATTTTTGATGGACGGCCGCGTGCTTACTGGCGCTCCATACAGGAGAAGGCTAAGAACGTCCGAGACGACGTGCATGAGAAGGGATCGGTTCCTTGGTCTTAGTATCGGGTACAGGTAGCATATGAACTCGTTGAGTTCCACGGCCCCCACAAGATGGTCATTCTTGTACTCCGGATCAAGGTGCTTGACCGCATCGATAGCGAGGATCACCGTGCACATGGGGATGAGGTCATCTTTGTTTTTTACGAACTCGCATACATCCAGGATATGCCTTCGGGGCAGCATCAGAGACCTTCTCTTTTAAGCTCTTCAATCAGCTCTTTTTGTTTGTCCGTCAATTTCTTAGGTATTTCCGGCACTACTTCCACATAGAGGTCGCCCTGGGCCGCCTTTCCGAGGCCTGGTACGCCTAAACCCTTGAGACGCACTTTCCCGTGGCTCTTCATTCCCGCCGGAATCCTGACCCGTTTCGCGCCGTCGGCGGAAGGAACCTCCACCTCGGCCCCTAAAAGCATATCGGTCAATCTTATCTCCTTTGTCACGTAGAGATCGTTGTCCACCCTTCTGAAGACGGGGTGTTCGCCCACCTTCACGGTGATATAAAAGTCGCCTCTCCGGCCTGTGCCGGGATCCGCGTTCCCTTTTCCATTTAGCCTGAGTTTCTTGCCCGTGGAGATGCCTGCGGGGATCTTCACGCTCATCTCTTCGGTCCCGTAGTGGGTGGTAAAGGATACCTGTTTCTGGCTCCCCTTCACGGCGTCCATAAAAGGTATCTCCAGCTCATAGTGAATATCCAGACCCATGCCCGGTCCTTCGGGCTGCTCTCTCGTGATAAAATCGCGGAAGTCAAATCCGGGCTGCTGGCGCTGATGTCTCTGCCTGCCTGCACCCCTGCCGCGCCCTCCGAAGATTACGTTGAACATGTCTCCGCCGCCAAACCCGAGGTCCTTGAAAAGGTCGCCCATGGAGAACCCTTTGAAGATATCCTCTTCCGAATATCTCTGCTGGAAACCGCCCATGCCGAACTGATCGTACTGGGCCCTTTTTTCTTTATCCGAGAGGACCGCATAGGCCTCGCTTATCTCCTTGAACTTTTCTTCGGCGCTCTTATCGCCCGGATTCTTGTCCGGATGATATTTCAGGGCGAGTTTTCTGTATGCCTTCTTTAGATCGTCATCCGACGCACCCTTTGCCACTCCCAGAATATCGTAATAATCCTTTTTATTTGGCATTTGTCTCACCACCCGAAATAGCAATATAGGTACCAACCGCGCGATTGACGTTGTCCGCCACAACGGGGCACTTTACTTTCATTATATGTATGACGGGCCGCTTTGTGTTGAATTCAGAGATCGTCTCGTAATTACCCATGCCCTTTGCAATGATCACCGCGCCGCCCTCCCAGAAATCTCTGATCGCCCCCCGGATATGAGCCTCCCGCAGACCCACCTCGTCCGAACCGGTGGAGATGATATTGCGGCACAGCTCATGAAAACCATAGGCTACAACCTCTTGCATCGACAGATCATTTTGTACGGGATGCTCCCGTACCGCATAGGATACGCGTTTACCAATCCCTTCAAGGAACCTTATGAGTCTGACATCGAAGATGAAGTCGCCCACATTGTCCCCCAGTATGAGGATCTCGTTTCCTTTATTATTATAAATCTCCCCGGTTATTTTATCCAGTGGACCGAAAAAGGGGAACGGCTCAGGGCTGAAGTCTCCTTTCACAAAGAAGTCGGTGGAATTCCCGAGAGCCGAGAACATGATTGCTCCTTGAAGGGTGGGTCCGAAAAGCCCCTCCAACTTCTCCGCCGTCTCCCGTGCCCGTTCAAGCTCCAGTTTCTTCATATGCCGGAAAGGGTCATAAGCGCCCGTCACTTCTCTGATGCGGGCAAGGAGCGCGTTTGCAATGGCAGGCGGCGAGCCTTGCCCTGTCCAGAGGCGGTCAAGCAAGCCGACAGCATCGGAGAGAACCGTATTGTCCCCGCCTGACAGGGCAACCGTATTCTCCGCGAGTCCTTTTAAGCAGTCATAGCAATGTGCAGTAACTTTCATTGAGTAGGAATAGAATATACTTAAAACGGAAACCATTGCAACGGCTTTAGACGCGGCAGAGCGCAAAGGCGGCCGCTCTCCCTCCGAAGCCTGACATGGGCTTTCTAACTTGACCTTACGCGGCTATTTCGGTATTACCAGTGCGAGGACATTCTTCTTATTCTTCGCATCCCGCCGATACTCTATATTTTTTACTCCTTTTTTCAGCATTTTGAGGGATGGCTTCGGCCCCGGCTTCAGAAAATCCTCAGTCTCGGGAAACGCATCGGAAATGAGCATGTTGAACTGTTCGCCCGAATCGATAATATCAATCACGAGGGCTGGCGCATCGTAGAACGTGCATCTTATGGTAATCTCTTCCGAACCGCCAGGGCAGGCAAACCGTACTATATTTTCAAGGGCTTCAGCCACGGCAAGCTCTATGTTTGTTACTCTTTCATCCTCAAATCCTCCCTCCCAGGCCCGCGTCCTCACAAATTCGACCAGCGCCGGAATGGAATCCATATTGGCAGACAGGGTGATCTCGTCTAAAAGCTCCATGCCATCTCGTTTCTGCATATTGTTCTCCTGATAACTTCTTTATAAGTAGTGTGTGGGGATAACGCACAAACAGTATTTTACACATACCAGGGCTGGCATTCAAGTCCTCCACCCATGCTGGACCGGAAAAGAATCTGATTCAAATGCCCCTGATTTCGCATCAGATGCTTAAGTGACAGACAAATAAAGGGCTCCGCTTCCTTCCTCGTGAAGCAAAGCCTTGATGCTGTGAAAGCACTTCTCTTTCATGTTCGAACTCAATGGTACAGCGGATTAGTCTTATAGGGAAAGGCAGCGAATAGCTCGCCTGTAAAAAAATGAGGCGGCCTGGGCATCCCTCATATACTCAACAAGCCTGTAAAATAGAACGGAATAGCCTCTTAACACGCAGCCAAATTGCTTTCTGGTCCAATATCGTAATTATGGGAATGAACCTCCCCGCCGCAAGCGGGGGGGTATCCCGGGGTTTACGACTTACTATCAGGCAAGCGCGTGCCTCAAGGGACGAGAAATTAGACCCGAGAGAGTAAGCCAAAAAACTCCCGGACGATTTGAGCACCTGTATGATTTCTCTAATATTTTCAACATGTTGTCAATATAATCTTTGTAGCCTTTTTCTAAACCTATACTATCTGTATTTTCATATTCCCTTTTCCCCAATCAGGGAGGGCTGGTCATAACCATATCTATACAGTTGCCAAGGAGAGATTCTAAAACTTCATGCGAATCACCTGCTAAAAAAAGTGGTTCGAAATCATTTGTATTAAGCATTGCTCTGCCGGTCCCTTAACTTCCGTCAGGTAACTATTGCCTGCCATAACATCTTATCAAACATATTCGCCTGTCTATATATTAGATCTGAAACAAAACTCTTTTACATATTCCTGTTGATAGCGCTCACCCAAAGATAGCCAACCGTGGATAAAACCGATGCCGTTTGTAAAGGCACTACCAAAACTTTTTAAGAGTGTGGTAAGTATACCGGCATCGGGTGTCATTTTTCTATCCTAAAAATGTTTTATTCCCGGACCCTTGCCCGGACCGTCAAGGGGTCTTCTCGGGGGGCCAAAGTCAAACTGTCTTTTCATATTGGCACGGCTGACTGCCATGCACTCCCTGTCAGCCATTATTTCCGCTTGAGACATCCTGCCGCATGCTTCTATCTTCGCTCTCATCTCTTCGGGGTGTTTTTCATAGTATTCAGCGGTTTTTGATCCGCAGGCCGGAAGTAACATAGCGATGGCAACAAGAAGCAATAGTTTTTTCATGATTTTATTCTCCTAAAAATGTTGTATTCCCGGACCCTTCCCCGGACCGTCAAGGGGTCTTCTCGGGGGGCCAAAGTCAAACTGTCTTTTCATATTGGCTTCCGCCATCGCTCTCCTCTGCGCTTCCGCTGCAAAGTACGATGTCTGCGCCCTATTGCTCGCGGCGACGATCTCATGCAGGCGCATAAGCTATTTGGATCGTCATTCCCTATGATAGTGATTTTCCCTGCCTGGGCAGCGGCAAGGGCGACTGGTGCCGATTGTGACGCTTGCGTGAGGCTTTTCAGGTTCACTGCAAATTGGTTTTTTTGTTCACTGCATATCTTTATGCGCTCTCACGGCATCGCAGGCGCTGTTGCTACTCTGGCCTGAGAGTCCTTCCTTTTTCCTGTAAGTACTTAATGGAGCCTTGATAGTATATAACAAGAATACTTTTTAAGGCCGCCCATAAACTTTCAATATTATTCGTATGGACATCATCCTCTGCAAAAACATTAGAGCAGTCTGCCTTAAAATGTGTATGATTAGTACGTTTCAAAATACTATAACCTTATAAATTCATCTGCAATAATAATGCTTTCAATCTTACAGGCTTGTTCAAGAACATCCGGCAATTGTTTTCCAGTCAATGCTTTACCGTCTTTGTCACAGGAGGCATAACTATAGCATACATCTGTTTATTATCTCCATAAGCAAATTCCTTCCTGCTGCTGGATTTTTTGTTCCTCTGCCTCTTTTATTTACCGATGGAGCAGGCTGGTTGTCATGATCATCATCCCTATTGCGTATCATTACCCTTGCAAGGCTTTCCGTCTAATATGTTTCACCCATTTCTATTATGGCATAAAATTCTTTATTCTCTGCATTACCCATAGCTTCACAAATTTTATGCAACATTCCCCGTGCTGTTTTATGCGTAACGCAGACTTCTTGTTCAAGAAGATAACTCGAAATACCTTTTTAGAGTTCAAAAACAAGTTAATAGCATAAAACCAAGTTACGATGAAATATTTTATTGCTTTTTCTTCTGTCAGGAATAATTTTGAAATTCTTTGTAATTCACACTTATATGTCCCTGAAACTATGTTATAATTTTCATATAATATACATTATAACTACGTGGCAAAAGGGCTATTCCGATTTAAATCAACGCATTGGGAGGTACGCATGAGTTACGAAACACTGTTGGTGGAAAAAGAGGAAAACATTGCAGTAGTGAAGTTGAACAGGCCCCCTGTCAATTCCCTGAATGTGAAGGCGTACGGTGATATCTATGATGCGTTCTGCGAGCTCGAAAAAGATGGGTCGGTAAAGGCCATCGTCCTTACCGGCGCGGGCGACAAGGCCTTTGCCGCAGGCCTTGATGTTAAAGAAGTAGCGGGCAAAACGATACCGGACTATTTTGCCTTCGGCAGAATCAGCAGAATGTGTCTCGACAAAATCGCAGACGTTGAAAAACCGACAATTGCCGCCATTCTTGGGTTTGCCTTCGGCGGCGGTTGCGAGCTTGCCCTTGCCTGCGATTTAAGGATCGCGGCAAGCGACGCGTCCATAGGCTGCCCTGAGATCAATCTGGGCATCATACCAGGTTCCGGAGGAACTCAGAGACTTCCCAGACTCCTGGGCATGGCGAAGGCCAAGGAACTCCTCATGATGGGCGATACGGTAAGCGGCGAGGAAGCTGCCCGCATCGGCCTTGTAAACAAGGCGGTACCCAAGGAAGCGCTGCTAAGCGAAGCCAAGGCGTGGGCAAAGAAGCTCGCCTCCAAACCTAAAGTCGCCATGGCCGTGCTCAAAGACGCCATGAATACCGGCATAAACATGGACCTTCATTCAGCGCTCACCTACGAGAATGACTGCTTCGTCATCAGCTACGTGTCGGAAGACGGCAGGGAAGGATTCAAAGCGTTCCAGGAAAAAAGAAAGCCGGAATTTAAGGACAGGTAAAACAAGATAATAAAGACGGGTAAAGTATGGGGCAGGGCAAAGAGAAAGGAAGAGGTGCGCTCCCCTTCCTCTTTGCCCTGCCCCTCTGCCATGCCCTTTGTCTGTCCTCTTTTTCACCATATCTTTGTATGTTTCGCGCTATGCTGCGCTGCCCCTCCTCATCTTTCTTGATTAAATCTTCCTGTTACGATAGATTTTATTTAGTCTGTCCGCAACCCGTAATAGCCATTTCAAAACAACAGGTGTGCGTACAATAGAATTGCTGAATTGCCAGTAGACGGGCGGGCAGCGAAGATATTCAACGGGAGCGAGGCATGGACCGAAGGACTGACTGGTCTTAATGATAAAGAAGAACCTCAAAGATTTGAAAGGGCTGATACAAGTCTCTCTGGGGGAAAGTCCACCTGATTTGGTGATAAGAGACGCGAGTATACTCGACGTCTTCAGCGGGACATTTTTCAGGGGACACATTGAGGTCTATAAAAGCTGGATAGCCTTTGTGGGAGATAAGGCCCCATATACGGGAGACAAAACGGTCGTTGTGGACGGAAGGGGAAAGACAGCGGTACCGGGGTATGTGGATGCTCATGGACATACGGACCTTTTCTATAATCCGTCGGCCTTTGCGGATGCAGCCGTAACAAGGGGAGGCACTACCGTCTTTTCCGATGCCGTGGATATGGTCAATTCCATAGGCGTCTCCGGTTTCGTCGAGGTCTTAAAGGCAAATGACGGGTTTGCCCTTAAATACCTGTGGAGTTTTCCGGCTGTCTATCCTTCCTACCCGGAAGTGGAAGGCGGGGAACTCTATTCGATAGACGATATATGCAAATTTTTTTCGGACTACAGGGAATGTATCGCCATAAGCGAGGTGTCCTCATACGCAAGGATACTGAAGAGTGACGACAGTATCTTGGAAAAGATGCTCTTAGCGAAATTTTACGGCAAAAATATCGAAGGCCATACCCTGGGCGCCTCCTATGACAAATTGAATGCCCTTGCGGCGGCTGGCATTACCTCATGCCACGAGTCGGTAACAGGGGACGACTTGAGAAACAGGGTAAGGCTTGGCCTCTATGCCATGATCCGGCACAGTTCCATAAGGAGCGACCTTGAGGAACTGGTAAGGGCCGCATGTACGCTGCCTAAAGATTCCCTCATGTTAGTATCGGATGGCATCTTACCTGACGACCTGTGTGAAAAAGGTTACCTTGACTTCGTGATACGAGAGGCAATAGGGTTTGGTCTTGATCCTGTGGACGCCATAAAGATGACCACGTTGAATCCGGCTCGCTACCTCAAACAGGAGGCAGATATAGGGAGCATTGCCCCCGGAAGGATTGCCGACATCCTGCTCCTTGAAGATATAAGCCGCCCCACGCCGGTTAAGGTGATAGAGAGGGGCAGGGTCGTCTCCGAAGAGGGAAAGCTCGTCGTCGAATCAGCGCCCTTTCCCATCACAGGGAACAGACACAACCCATACGTATTTGACAGTGTGGACAAAGACGAGCTCAGGATAGAGTCCGGCGGAGGCAAAGAACTGGTCCCTGTAATAGATTTAGTCGATAAGACGGTCACGAGAAGGTTTGATCACGTCATGCGCAGGGATGGGGACTCTCTGCTTTCCCACAGAGAGGAAGATATAAGAAAGGCCCTTTACTCAAGGAGAGACAAGAAACACTGGGGGAAGGGGTTTGTGAGGGGCATCGGGGCAGACATCGGCGGGATTGCGCTCACCGTCGCCCATGAGACCCATGGACTCCTCATCCTCGGTTTCGACGACGACGATATGGCTCTTGCGGGAAACACGGCCCTTGCAATGGGCGGAGGTATAGTCCTTGCCGACAAGGGAAAGATACTCTGCAGTCTGTCTCTGCCTATAGGGGCCACAATGTCGTCTTTGAAGGTGGGAGAACTTGCACGGGAGCTGACCAAAGTGAAAAGGATGATGGCGCGCCTTGGAAGCCTTCTTGCCGACCCGCTTCTCACTATGAGCTACATTACTTCACCCTCTATTATCGATCTCAGGCTTACCGTCTCTGGCATCTATGACGTAAGGAAAGGCAGAATCGTATTTTGAAAAAGAAAAACCAAAAAAAGAGGAAGAATAAGAATAAGACAAGAAAGGTGCTACATTATCTTGTCTTTCTTCTGGCCTTTTCCGTTCTCTTCCTTATAGTAGGCTCGTATCTTTATCTCATAAACGACATCCCGACGGTCGCCGCGCTCAAGGACCTCCGAAACAGGCCCGTAAGTACCGTCTATGGAACAAACAACGAGGTCGTCTACCTTCTTGTTCCCGATAACAGGATATTCGTAAAATATGAAAAAATGCCGAAATACGTGAAGGACGCTTTTCTCGCGGCGGAAGACGCCGAGTTCTTCAGCCACGGAGGAATTTACCCCCAGGGGATATTGAGGGCCCTTGCAAAGGACATCATATATGGGCGAATGGCCCAAGGCGGGAGCACAATCACTCAGCAGGTCATCAAATCTCTCGTTCTTGGCCCCGAGAAGAGCATATTCAGGAAGATCAGGGAAGCCATTCTGGCACATCGGCTTGAGCATTATTGTACAAAAAAGGAAATTCTTAATCTTTATCTGAACAACATCTACATGGGCCATGGGGTTTATGGCATAGAAGCGGCCTCTCAGGTATATTTCGGGAAACACGCGGGAAACCTCACAAAATCGGAGGCGGCGCTCCTGGCAGGTTTGGTGGCAGCACCATCCAGATATTCGCCCAAGAAACACCCGGGAGGCGCGAGGATCAGGCAGGAATACGTGATCGGCCAGATGTACGCAAAAGGCTTCATTGATGAGAAAAGGAAGAATGAGATGCTCTCCGAGAAAATACATATCAGAGAAGACCATGGCGTCTTCGGTGAGAGCTATTTCAAGGATTATATCTATAAATATCTGGAAGACAAATACGGGAGAGGTATATTGTCCCGAAAGCAGCTCAAAATATACACCACAGTGGATGGCAGCCTTCAAAAACTCGGCGAAGAGGCGGTAAAGCGCGGTCTCAACCTGTATGAACAGAGAAAGGGCGACTATGCAATCCAGTACCACCTCGCTAAGAGAAAATGGGATGATTTCCAAAAGGTGAGCGACAGAGACCTTAAACTCGAAGGACTTCAGACGGGCAAAACCTACAACATTCTCGTGTCGGAAAAGATAAAGGACGGCTACGCAGTCTTCGCAGGCCGGAGCAAAGGCGTCATGTTCATAGATGTCTTTCCTTTCAAGCCCGGAGACATAATAAGGGGCGTATATGCCGGACCGGACAAACATAAGGGTCATACGTTTCAACCCGTGAAGAGCCTGAATGTGGAAGCGGCCCTTCTCTGTATGGATGTGGAGACAGGTTATGTGCGGGCTATGGTGGGGGGGAGAGACTTCGACAGGAGTCCTTACAACAGGGCTATTTCGGCAAAAATTCAGGCGGGAAGCGCCTTCAAACCATTCATCTACCTTACCGCTCTTAAAAAAGGCTACGAGCTTGACTCAATAATCCCGGATACGCCCAAGGCATACACCTTAAGGGCCGGAAAAACGTGGACGCCGCGAAACTACGACGGCAGATACGATGGGCAGATCACGGTCAGGGATGCAGTGGCTTATTCCAAGAATGCGGCCACGGTGAGACTCCTTGAGGAGGTAGGGATAGGCGCGCTCAAGGAAAACCTGAAGGCTTTAGGTATAAACGAGGATGTGCCGAATAACCTTTCCGTGGCCTTGGGATCATCAAACTTGACGCTCCTTGACCTTGTGAAGGGTTTTTCGGTTTTTGCGAACGGCGGCCGCAGGGTAAAGCCTCTTTTTGTAATACGGGTGGAGGATTCTAAAGGCAATGCGCTTGAAGAGAACTGGGTCGTTAAGGAGCGGGTGATATCTGAGGAGATCGCCCTTAAGATGAACATGCTGCTGAAAGGGCCTGTGGAGTACGGGACCGCTAAAGGCGTGGCGTCAAGGCTCGGCTACCCCTTAGCCGGAAAGACGGGAACCACGACCAACTATTATGACGCACTGTTCGTAGGCTACTCGCCACACATCGCCACGGGCGTGTGGGTTGGTTTCGACTCAAGGACATCACTGGGTAAAGGAGAGAGCGGAGCGCGCGTCTGCCTGCCCATATGGATGCACTTTATGGGTTCCGCCCTTAGACGGTGGGCCCCGGACGATTTCGGAATAACCATGCCGGAAACAGAGACCACGGATTCTCAAGAACCTCCTCCACTTGGCAGCGCCCCCGCCCCATCGCCGGATAATTCGCCGATCAACCCAGTCCCGCACTTATAAATGAATCTATAAATGAATCTCCCAACCGCAAGCGGCGCGGGGTATCAAGGGGTTTACGACTGACTATTGGGCCTAAGCGCGCGTTTTAAGGGACTCCAAATTATACCCGTAGAGATTAAATTAATTGACCGGCCTGTTGCAGGTTCTTTGGACAAATCAGCCGGCCTTCCGGTCATATATAAATCACACCTTATCAAGAGGATGAGCCGCTGCCGCTATTGCCAGCCGTAATCCGCCCCATCCTTCTCCCTATCCGTTCTGCGCTCTCTTATTTTCCCCGGAGCGCCTCCCATCCCTTCAGTATCTGAAGGCCCATATGAAGCTGGAAGTCATCTTCATCTGAATTTTTGATATCGTTCAGCTTCACGTTGTCGTTCCCTTCTTTCTCTTCCTGGTTCTTCTTCAGATTCTTGTCGGGCGTAGCGGCTTTTTCGAAGAGATCCTTTTCAGTAATAGGGGTTATTTTGTCCTTTCCCCTCGTTATGTTGGCGTCAACCAATATATCAGGGGTCACACCCTCACCTTGGATTGACCTGCCCTTGGGCGTGTAGTACTTTGCTGTGGTGAGCCGTACCGCCGAGCCGTCCGCAAAGGGGAAAATCGTCTGAACCGAGCCTTTTCCAAAGGTCTTTTTTCCTACGATAATGGCCCTCTTGTAGTCCTGTAGGGCGGCGGCGACAATTTCGGATGCGCTTGCGCTTCCCTCGTTTACGAGGATCACCATAGCGCCCTTGTAGTCCGTATTTGTCTTATGGGCAAAGAATTTCAATTTGTTCTCTTCTTTCTTCCTCCCCTCAATGTAGACAATCAGCCCGTCCTCAAGGAACCTGTCCGTAACCTCTACGGCCTGCTCAAGGAGGCCGCCGGGATCGTTTCTTAGATCAAGCACAATCCCTTTTAGGGGGGTCTTTGCCTGTTTCTCAAGATCCTTCAATGCCCCATCAAGGTCTTTTGAGGTCTTCTCCTGAAACTGGACAATTCTGATGTACCCGTAGTTATCTTCCAGCATCCGGTATTTTACGCTTTTCACCTGGATCACGTCTCTCACCACGGTAAATTCCTTAGGCGCCTGAAAACCCTCCCTGAATATGGTGAGCACCACCGGTTTGCCTTTCTGTCCTCTAATGATCTTGACGACATCCATTATACTCATGTTCTTGGCCGGCTTATTGTCGATCCTGATGATCTGGTCTCCCGCCTTCAGGCCCGCCTTGTACGCCGGGGTGTCTTCGATTGGCGTAATAACCGTGGGGAAACCGTCCTTGACGGTGATCTCAATGCCAATGCCCCCGAATTCACCTTTTGTCTCCGTCTGCATGTCTTTGTACATGTCCGGAGGCAGGAAAGAGGAATGGGGGTCTAAGGATTCGAGAATACCCTTTATCGCGGAATAGATCATTTCTTTGTCTTTTACCGGTTCCACGTAACTCTTTTTGATAAGATCAATGACGTCGGAGAATGTCTTCAGATACTCGTACATTTCCTTGTCGTCATCGCCTTCCATGGCGATCTTTCTTCCCTGGGCCCCAAAATAGAATCCAAGGATAAAAATACAGACAAATACCAGACTCAAAAATGCCTTGGTCTTTTTATTCATTCATTTTCCTCCTGACTACTCTTATTAAGAGTACAACAAACGACGCTAACTTTCAATCCATTCACCTCTGTGGTATCTTTATATCAGGTTATGGAGACGGTATTTGTGGCAATGAGCGGGGGGATGGACAGCTCCTTTGCGGCCTATATCCTGAAGCAGAAGGGGTACGATGTGGTGGGTATCACCTATCAGCTCCTGCCGGACTTCATGAAAGACGCGAACGGCCAAAAGGCGTGCTGCGCCATGGAGACGGTCAACCGTGCGAGAAAGGTGGCCGCAGACCTTTCTATCCGTCACTTCGTCATGGACTTAAGGGAAGATTTCGAGCGATATGTGATTGAGCGGTTCATTGAGGAGTACAAGGCGGGCCGGACGCCTAACCCGTGCGTTCTCTGTAACAAGTATATCAAATTTTCCTCCTTCTTCCGCAAGGCGATGTCGATGGGAGGCGAAAAGGTGGCCACAGGGCACTATGCCGTCATTGAGGATACGCCGGATGGTCCGGTTCTAAAGAAAAGCAGGGACAGGCTCAAAGACCAGTCATATTTTCTTTACCCCATTGAAAGGGATGTCTTAAGAGCGGTCCTCTTTCCCCTTGGAGAGGAGATTAAGGGCGAACTGAAGGAAAAATCACACCTCGTACACACCGATTACCGGAAGGTAAAAGAAAGCCAGGATATCTGCTTCGTCTCCGGGAACGACTACAGGGAGTTCTTGAATAGGTTTATCCCGCTCAGGAAAGGACCCGCCTATTTCACAGACGGTACGCTCCTTGGGTATCATGAGGGCACTCATCTCTACACCCTGGGGCAGCGGAAGGGATTAGGGATTCCGTTTCGAGAACCCCTATACGTCGTGGAGATCAGGAGCGAGGAAAACACGTTGATTCTGGGCACAAAAGGGCATCTCAATGGGAGACGGCTTGTCGCCGGGGAGATAAACCTGTTCGGGCCCGAGTCAGGGCAATCTTTCGGCAAGGTCCGGTACAGACAGGAGGATGTGCCGTGCGCTTACCGCATCTCAGGCAGCGCCATGGAAGTCGAATTCGATAAACCCATACACGCGATCACGCCCGGACAGTCCGTCGTGCTTTATCAAGACGACATAGTGGTTGCCGGCGGGGTGATCGAAACGGTTCAGCAGGAAGGATGTGCGGCGAATAAGTGTTGACAATCAGCGCCTGATGATATAAAAGGTTGACAGATATGATATTGATGAACAAGGGGGTAATGCCATGGGTCTTTATGTAATGTTTACAACCCTGACTGATGAAGGCAGAAAAACGACTAAGAATAACCCCGAAAGGATAAAAGAGGTCGACAAGGAAGTGGAGAAAATGGGCGCCAAGATCATTGCCCAGTATGCTGTCATAGGGGCCTATGATTTTGTGACCATCCTTGAAGCGCCTAATAACGAGGCAATCGCTAAAGTATCCGTCGAACTCGGGTCCAGGGGAACCATAGAGGTTGAAACTCATGCCGCGATCCCCATTTATGAGTTCATCGAAAAGATGACCTGATACGTCCGGCCTATGCCGGCATTTTCCGGCCTGCCCTAAGCTGTTCGCTCCGTCGTCTTTTTTAAGACCGGCGTCTCATGTTTAAGGCCGTCTCTATCTATAACCGCGAGTCTATAATCAGCGTGACTGGACCATCATTGACGAGGGCAATCTCCATGGAGGCCTGGAAGATACCCGTCTCCACCCTCCCGACTTTCCCGCGGACCTTGTCAACGAAAAGCTCAAAAAACTTCTTTGCCTGAGCCGCATCCATAGCGTCTGAAAAGGATGGCCTCCTGCCTTTCGAACAGTTCCCGTAAAGGGTAAACTGGGACACAAGAAGGAGTTCTCCGCCGGTGTCGAGAAGAGACTTGTCGAGCCTGCCTTCATCGGTTTCGAAGATCCTTAAGTTGACGATCTTATCAGCCATCCACTCCATATCCCTGAGAGCGTCGTCTTTATGTATACCGATTAGCGCGAGTATCCCCGGCCCGATCTTCCCTACAATTTCTCCGCCCACGGAAACGGACGCACTTTTGACGCGCTGCAGAACCGCCCTCATGTATAAAGCCCCCTTTCTTTCCGGGCAGCGCGCGCAACGGCCATACAAGTCACGACTCACGGCCATTTAGGCGCCCCGGCTATACCGACTATACTAAAGGAGGTTGAGAGATATCCGCCGTCTCTCAACCTCCTTAATTTCAGATCAAATGCTGCCGGACAGGACTGCCGGCCATATCACTGTTTGAGCGCCTTCCTTACTTCTCCTGTTCCTTTTCCTTCTTCGCCGCCTCGACTATTTTGGGCAGAATGTGGGCCGGAACTTCTTCGTAGTGAGAGAATTCCATGGTGAAGGTGCCTCTGCCTCCGGTCATGGATTTCAGGTCCGGTGCATATTTCAGGATCTCCGCCATGGGAACCGCCGCTTTTACCACCTGGTTGTTCCCCTTTGATTCAACGCCGATGATTTTACCTCTCCTTGAGTTAAGATCGCCCATGATATCGCCCATGTGCTCGTCTGGGACAATTACTTCTATTTTCGTGATCGGCTCAAGAAGGGTCGGACTGCACATTTCCAGCCCCTTTTTGAAACCCATGGACGCGGCGATCTTGAACGCCATTTCCGAAGAATCGACATCGTGATATGATCCATCGTAAAGGATAATCTTGAAATCAGTAACAGGGTAACCCGCAAGGATACCCTGGTTCATGGCTTCCACAACACCCTTCTCCACGGCCGGTATGTACTGCCTTGGGATCGCGCCGCCCACTATTTTGTCAACAAACTCGAATCCCGACCCCCTCTGGAGAGGCGCAAGCTCAAGCCAGGTGTCGCCGTACTGTCCCTTCCCTCCCGACTGCTTCTTATATTTTCCCTGGACCTTCGTGGTCCCTCTGATGGTCTCTTTGTAAGGTACTTTCGGTTCCTTGAGTTCCACTTCCACGCCGAATTTTCTCTTCATTCTTTCGACGATTACTTCTATATGAACCTGTCCCATGCCAGACAATATGAATTCCTTCGTCTGCTCGTCCCTCGTGTATTTGACGGTCTGATCCTCTTCCATCAATCTGGAGAGAGAGGTGTTGAGTTTGTCCTCGTCGCCCTTTGCCTTTGGCTGTAGGGAAAAGGAGATGAGCGGAGGAGGACTTACGACGCCCGGGTATTTTATGGGAGTCTTCTCGTCGCAGAGCGTATCGCCCGTGCCTGTGCTTTTAAGCTTCGCCACTACCGCAATGTCGCCTGCAGAAGCGAATCCGGCGGGCTTTTGCTTCTTGCCCACGAGGTAAAATATCTGTCCGATCCTTTCCTTCTCGTCCGTCGTGGTGTTGAGAATGGTCATATCAGGATGGACTTCACCCGAATATACCCTGAAGAGGGTCAGTTTACCTGCAAAAGGATCGGTAATTGTCTTGAATACATAAGCGCTGAAAGGCTGATCGGCTACAACCGTTCTTTTTATGGTTTCCCCGGTTTTAGGATCAATTCCTTCCGCCTCGGCCTTGTAAGCAGGCGGCGGGAAGTACTTCGCCACCGTGTCAAGGAGCATGGGGATGCCGATGTTTTTTGAGGCTGAGCCGCAGATAACAGGAGCGATCTTCATGGTCCATATGCCTTCCTTCAGGCACTTCTCTATCTCTTCTTCCGATATATCTTCACCGTTTAAGTAGCGCTCCATTATCTCGTCGTCCGTCTCTACTGCGCTTTCCACGAGTTTTTCGCGGTACTTTGCCGCCTCGTCCTTGTATTCAGCGGGAATGTCGACCGTGTCGAACCCTCCTGAAGCGTCCCCTTTGAACATATATGCCTTCATGGCGAGAAGGTCGACGATACCCTTAAAGTTTTCCTCTTTGCCGATGGGAAGCTGGATGGCAAGGACCGACCGGTCGGAAAAATTCTTCTGCACATCCCCAAGAGCACGCTCGAAATCGGCCCGCTCGCGGTCCATCTTGTTGATAAAGATGCACGCCGGGATACGGAACTCGTTTGCATAGCCCCATACCTTCTCGGTCTGGACCTGGACTCCTGATACCGCCCCTACGACCACCACCGCGCCGTCGACAACGCGCATACATGACTTTGCGTCAGCCACAAAATTGTCGTCGCCGGGCGTATCGATAAAATTGATCTTGTTCTTACCCCACTCAAAGCACGCGATGGAAGACGATATGGTTACCTTGCGCTCCACCTCTTCAGGCTCATAGTCCATAAGCGACGTACCGTCGTCCACTTTGCCGAGTCTCGTGTTCTCCCCGGAAAGAAAAAGCATAGCCTCAACAATTGACGTCTTGCCCTCTCCTCCATGCGAAAAAATTCCTACGTTTCTTAATGTTGCAGGCTCGTACTTTTTCATGAAAAACTCCTTTCCCGGATAATCAAGCTGACTGAATCCTGTGATTCTACCCTGTCTTTTGCCAAGAAATCAAGAATTTAAAAGCCAGCCCCGGGAGGCGGGTCCGGTGAAATATCTCCCGCGCCGTTTCAATATTTTCAGACACTTGAAAAAACGCCTGCCTTATATACTTGCAATTTTTCCGGAAAGCGTATCTTCCGGTCCCGTTCCGGCCGTTCCATGCGACATTCCGTCCAAATAAGCGCGAGAATCAGAATTGGCTCCGCCCGCCCAATGCCCCGCCCAACTATCCGCTGTCCCTCCGCTGCCAATGCCCTATCTTGCCGGTTTGCTTATCTATTTACAATGATAAATATGTGCGATATATAAGCTTATGCACATGATCGCGCGGAAACTGTTCCTACCTTCCTGTCCACACGCTCATCACCTGCGTCACAGGAAAACACTGGCTAAAGTTACGGTCGGCTCATCGCCGCCAACAGCATACTTGGGCTTAATGATTAAATAATTGATTAAATAGGGAGTGACCTTGGCGGAAGAGAGAGACAACAGGAAGTCCGTACTGATCGTCACCACGGTTTCGAGCTTTCTCGTACCTTTGTCCCTCGCGACCGTAAATATCGCCCTTCCCACAATCGGAAGAGAGCTGGGCGCGACCGCCATTGCGCTCAACTGGATCGCCACAGCCTATCTCCTCACCGCCGCAATGTTCCTTGTCCCTTTTGGAAAGATGGCGGACATGTTCGGCAGAAGAAGGATCTTTATTTACGGGATGTGGTGGTTTACCGCCACATCTTTTTGTCTCGGCATGGCTCCTTCCGCCGGGGTTCTCATATTCTTAAGAGCCCTCCAGGGTGTGGGCGCCGCCATGATCTTCGGTACAGCCGTCGCCATAGTGAGTTCCGTTTTCCCTCCCGGAGAAAGAGGCAGGGCCTTGGGGATAAACATAGCGGCGGTCTATATGGGCCTCTCATGCGGCCCATTTTTCGGGGGTATACTAACCCAGCAGATAGGGTGGAGAAGCGTCTTTTTCATCAATGTGCCAATGGGGCTTTTTGTCATCCTCCTGAGTATCCGGAAACTGAAGCAGGAATGGATGGAAGCGAAAGGGGAGTCTTTCGATTTCGTTGGCTCCTTTATCTATGTCCTCATGCTGCTTATGATCATGTACGGGTTTTCATGCCTCCCGTCGGCAGCCGGCGGCGTCTTCATCCTTCTCGGGGCGGCGGCTGTCGGGACGCTCATATGGTGGGAACTCCGGACGGAAAACCCCGTTCTCGAAATCAGGCTCTTCATCACCAACAAGGCATTCACCTTTTCGAATGTGGCGGCCCTTATCAGTTACAGCGCCACCTTTGCAGTCGGGTTTCTCATGAGTTTCTACCTCCAAAGCATAAAAGGACTCACGCCGCAAAACGCAGGTATCATTCTTGTATCCCAGCCCATCGTACAAGCCGCTTTCTCGCCCCTTGCCGGCCGGCTCTCCGACCGCATTGAGCCAAGACGGGTGGCGTCGGCAGGGATGACCGTCACCGCAGCGGGCCTCTTATTACTCGCCTTTCTGCAAAGGGAGACCTCTTTGACCTTCATCGCCATGAGTCTCGTGATCCTCGGGTTCGGTTTTGCCCTTTTCTCCTCGCCCAATACAAATGCAGTCATGTCCTCGGTGGAGAAAAGGTTTTACGGAATCGCCTCCTCGACCCTTGGGACCATGCGCCTCGTGGGGCAGATGCTGAGCATGGGCATCGCCATGCTGGTTTTCGCGGTCTATATGGGAAAGACCGCTATCACTCCGCAGTATAATGACCTTCTTCTGAAAAGCATCAAAGTTATTTTCAGCATTTTTGTGGTCCTCTGCGCGGCCGGGATATTTGCGTCGCTTAAACGGGGAAAACTCCACTAAAAAAAAGGGGGGGTGGAGGCCGGTAAAAGGATGTATACGTTTCAGCCGCTCCTCAAAAATCTATGGGATATTGTTTTTATTATGGTAAATTCGCTATTCTTCTTGACATTATCAACATTATGGTATTTTTGTATATTCAACATGCGGTATTATTGCCCATGCAGGATAAGAGCGCCTCATAAAGATTTTCCGAAATCTTTTGGATGTAAAAAATTACCATGCTTTCTTGCTTGTCCAAATCCGGACTGATACGTGTCCTGGTATCAGTATTTTTTCTGCTTCAGGGCAAGAGGCGCATCGCCTCGTTTCTTAAGGCAGGAGGCATCAATTAAACAAGGCGCGGGAGACACTTAAACTGCAAAGAGCATGCGGTGCTCGCCGTAACAATCTTATCTAAAGGAGTATATTTATGCCAGGAGCATATACCCATCTTACCATGGTATCGTTGCTAAACAGATCCAACGAGCTTGCCGGGCTTGGAGGTCTGTCAAAAGAAAAACTTGGCCCGCTTATGCAGCACAGTAAATTTTTTGAACTTGGCGCGGTCGGTCCGGATTATCCCTATTTAAGCGTCGCAAGCGGCGCGTCTCAAGAATGGGCAGAAGCCATGCATTACAGGCATACCGGTGACAGGCTTAAGGCAGGCATAAAATATGTTCAAGAAATGTCCGGACCGGAAAAAGAAAAATATAAAGCCCTTGCCTGGCTTTTGGGCTTTGCTTCCCACATCATATTAGACGTTACGATACACCCCGTTACGAAACTGAAGGTCGGTCCGTATAAAGGGAACGAAAAAGCGCACAGGACCTGCGAGATGCACCAGGACGTATTCATATATAAGGAAATGAATGTTGGAGAAATATACTATGCCAATTTCTTGAAAGACGGCATCGCCACCTGCAACGACCCGAATCATAGTAACAGGCTTGATCCGACAATCTGCGAAGTTTGGGGACACATGCTGAAAACCGCGGACAGCCAGTTGTACAATGGTAATATCCCAAATTTTGATGCGTGGCACGCATGGTTCAAGACTCTCTTAGCAACCGCCTCCCCAGGCAAGTTATTTGCCTGGTCCCGCCATATGGCGATTGGCGACGGCCTTCTTTACCCCGCAGCACCTGACAATTCCTATATCACTTCCCTTCAAACGCCAAGCGGCGGTCCCCTCCCCTTTTTGGAGGTTTTTAGAAAAGCCCGGACCAATGTCCGTGAATACTGGGCAATTATCGCACGCGCGTGTCTTTCGAAAGATGAGGCTGATTTACCGCGAATCAGGAATTGGAATCTGGATACCGGAGAAGACGAAGCGGGAACTATTACTTTTTGGGGGTAATCGGAATGCGAAAACTATATTTAACCTTTGCTGTTTTTCTGCTGCTCGCCTCCTGCGCCACTGTCTCATGCAATGGCATAACAACGGAGAAAATGAACAGGCTGGAGATTGCCCTTGGCCGATTGAGCAATGCTGTGGAAGGCTTGTTGTGGACCAACCCTGAGAACACCACGGGCTTGATCGACACGGCATGCAAGGACGACCCTTCCATGTGCGAAGCCTTTGGCGACAATAAGCTTTACAGCAGGGTTGTCGGCGGCCATGCCGTACTGTTGCTTTGCACCAAGGACGGCAAGCGTGCGCTTGTGGAAGATATTGCCTGCACGCCAACGCCTGATCTCAAAGCGTGGGTTGATGGCATTGCGCCATGCAAGTTCACTTTACCCGACCAAAAGATATATGACTCCTGCACACCAGAGGGAAAGTAAAGGCGCAGGGCTTAAATGGTCCTGACGGGTTTTATTGCTTTTAAGCGTTAAACTTATCTGATTAGCCATTTACTGGCCAGCGTGGCGGCGTGAATTCAGCAGGTCCCACTTCACCCGCACGGGGGTAGGGCTGAAGTCAATAGAGGTCCTGGCACCCAACTGACCGTTTTGATTACTTCCCCAAGCCCATACCGTACCATCCATGTCAAGGGCAAGAGAATGGAGGCTTCCCCCGGCCAGGGCAGCCACACCGGATAGTGGAACTAACGTGCCGTCATAATCTTTGACCTTAACCCTGACGGGGGTAGTTTTATCAGCAGTGGTCCCGTCGCCTAACTGACCGCTATCGTTCCTTCCCCAAGCCCACACCGTGCCGTCGTCTCTAAGGACGAGAGAGTGATAGAATCCGGCCGTCGCCATGGGAGTCACCTTTGCCGCAGATGCAGATGCGGCGGGCGCCATAAAGGGCATGAGCATAAGCGCAAACGCCGCTCTTAAGAGTATTAAGAAGAGCCTGCTTTCCCTGGTTTGCATGTTTGCTCCTTATCCTGAGGGAGTACCCCCCCCGTTTTGCGTTTTGTTTTCCGGCAGTGCCTTTAGCGCCTTAAAGATTAAAGAAACACGGCTTATTACTGTCTTACAGTATGGGGATAACTGGAATATCGGCAAATAAAATAACGGCAACCGGTTTGAAACTGTCTTAGTTAACCCCCCCCTCATGTATTATAAGCACGATATATGAAAAAACAAGGTCCTGCGGCGAAGAAATGTACTAAAAAGAGTCCGAAATATAGTTTACCCCTGAGCGTCAAAGGGTACGAGGGGTTTGTTCGCCCCCAAAGTCCAAGAGTTAACCCCCTTTTGGGGGATACGAGGGATCCCCGCTTTCTCGCCTACCCCCGCCCCGTCGAGGGAAGGGATTAGCCCCAGAACCTTCACCCCGATTGCATAAGCATCGAAGGGATCCAAAGGTATTCTATCTGGGAAAAACTGATAAAGGAGAGCGTCGGTATAATGAATATCTGCAGGCTGCGCGCTACTTTATTGAAAATACTTATCCTCAATATGAAGCGTCAGCGGGATACACTTTTTACCCGTTATTGGAAGAACGTTAGCTTCATCGCCA
>JAISPL010000046.1 GCA_031274925.1 Syntrophobacterales bacterium
TAAGAACCTTTCACCATTGCGTAAAACAAGATGCAAAGCGCTTTCTTGGGCTAAAACATTGATTATTAGATTCGCCTATCGCCTTCCTGAAAATTGTACCAGCACTCTCTCAACCGATATACTGTTTAGTCCCATAATCACAAAGAAACAAGTCTGTGTCTTTACCCGCTTAATTAACTATGTGATCATCCGATGGGCGAGGATGTGACTGAGGAGGGAGGGTTTTAAGGACAAGCAGAGATTGAGAAAGAAAAAACGGGGATTGATATGCCATTAACGTTCAGTTCCGTAAAAACTTTGCCTATTTTCAGTACATCATAACTGAAAGCAGGTAAAGTTTTTGCGATTGTTTGCCAATTAAAACAAAGAATAATGTTGATAATAGAATGTTAATATAGATGATATTATGATATAAAATTATCAAAGGGTTGTGACATTATGAAATGTAGACAATGCGGAAGCGAAAAGTCAGTAAAGAACGGTCAGTACCCGGACGCCAAGCGATACAAATGGATAACCGACGCTTCCCATGTTCAAATTACAAATCGCTAATTGCTGTAAGGGACGTATGCGGTAGCAGCAAGAATGTATACATCATGGTATTGAGGCCGAAAAAGAAGGAGACGTTTCAGATAGTTTATCTACGCAAGTGGAATTATTTGCCGATACTTAATTCTTTATATAGTGCAGTAAACAGGCATTCCGTAGTCGAGTATTGCGGTTGAGCCTTGGATTGATATGGGAGATAATTTTAAATAGGAGGTAGCAATGAGTAAGGTAGAGGTGTTTGAAAATAGACCGGCTGTCCTCGGAATCAATGGACTGGGAAGAATCGGGAAATTGACGCTGTGGCATCATGTGGGCAGAAAATATTTCAAAGAAATCATAGTGAATGTGGGACGCGAAGTGGGGAAGGAGATGTCGGCCCTGGTCCAGACTATTGAGAAGGATGCCACATATGGGCTGCTCCACACATTTCTTTATGGCATAAGGGCGGAGAGACTTATTGAGATAGTCGATGAGAGCAAAGGCAAGCTTATGATAGATGGGATACCAGTTACCGTGCTCCGCGAGGCAAGAAATCCAAAAGATATTCCATGGCGCGACTACGGAGTTGAAGTTGTTGCCGAATGTACAGGTAAGTTCGGAGATCCGACTGCCCCGTTCGATGGAGAAAAGGGTTCCATCAAGGGACATCTGGCAGGAGGAGCGAAAGTTGTGATAAATTCCTCGGCCTTCAAGATCAAAAATAAGGCTCTGAAGATGCCCGATGATGCTATCACGCTGATATACGGGATCAACCATCATGCCTTTGACCACAAAAAACACAGACTTATATCGGCGGCTTCGTGCACAACGACGGGACTTGCGCACATGGTGAAGCCATTGCTTGAAAATAAAGATACGAGCATGATCCTTACCGCTTCCATGTCCACAGTCCATGCGGTCACCAACACCCAGAATGTGCTGGATACCGTGCCTAAAGCGGGAGAAAAGGACCTGCGGAAGAACAGAAGCATTCTCAATAATATTATTCTTACGTCGACCAACGCGGCAGACGCATTATCTCAGGTAATTCCCGAGGTCAAAGAGATCGGATTCATGGCTGACTCCATCAGGGTCCCCACAAGCACGGAATCGCTTATAGTGCTGAATGCCACGTTCCAGCCTCGCATGAACAAAGACGGAAGTGCGCCGTCCATAACGACGAAGAGTATCAATGGTCTTTACAAAAAGGTTGCTGAGAGCGACCCTGAGCGTCTGGTGCGTTACACGGAAGAGCAAAATGTTTCTACGGACCTCATCGGTGTGAATGCGGCCATAGTGATTGAGGGGCAGTTCAACCACAGTCGTACAGCCTTTATGTCGATTGACCTCTCTCAGGTGCCGAACCTCCCAGAGACGGCGGTACAGGCGCTGAAGAGTGAGCCGATCAGAGTGCCCGTTGTTCACGCAAAGATTTTCGGATGGTATGATAATGAATACGGAAGCTACACAAACAGGATGGGAGACCTGACAGTTCATACTCATAAGCAGCTTTCATAGGTAAAACTTACAGCCAACAACAGAAATATCCGGGCCCTTGCGATCCTGCTTAAGGGCCCGGATGACATTTATAGCGTTATTTTGAAAGGTTCTTCAGATTTGCTTTCGTGTTTTCCCAGGTAAACAGAGCCGCTCCAACCGTCAATACTTACGAAGTCGCCACCTCTGATCGTAAAATCGTCTATAAGACTGTAGCCCTCCGTTTCATAGACTCTTAGCTTGCCGAATCCCACAACACCCACCTTATTAAGTTGAGGGATTGTAACCGCTGCGTGGGACGTACCTCCGCCTTTCGCGGTGAGGAGACCATCGACCTGCAAGAGAATGCCAACGTCTTCCGAGACAGTATCTGGACGTATCAGGATGAGTTTGGTTTCGGGCTCTCTTTCCCTATAATAGTTGATCTCGTCTTCAGAATAGACGGCTCTGCCAGACAGGGCGCCGCCGCTCACCCCTATGCCTGCACCCAGGAGTGAGGTCTGGAGGACCGGGGTATCCTTGAAGATCATTTGCCGCTTTGTCTCCGACTGCGTCATATCCCTGGTTTGTAATATATGGAGACCTTCTTTCGTCGGTGTCTCGAAAGTAAACTCTATTTCCTGATGGTGAAAACCTTTTTCGTAGATGATAATGTCGGCCAGCGTCACAAGTTCGTGGTAAATTTCAGGGAATCTCTTTTCAAGTGATATGTGGGAAATCCTTCGTTCTGTGATCCTTTGATGCTCCGATATAGGATACGTCTCCACAAGCCCCGATACAATGTCATCTCCCTGAACGCCGAAAATAAAATCTCCATATAGCGCCACTTCGGGTGACGACCCTTTGGGGTTTCTGGTAAAGATTACCCCTGACCCGGAATTCTCATTCAGGTTGCCGAATACCATTGCCTGTACAATGACTGCCGTGCCCCACTCGTTTGAGATGTGCATTTCATGGCGGTAAATGTTCGCCTGGTCGGAGTACCATGACGCAAAGACCTGAAGGATTGCCTGTTTGAGCTGCTCGGCCGGATCATCCGAAACCTCTATCCCTCTTTTGCTCATTGCCTGTTTGTAAGAAAGAGCGATCTGTCTCATCTGCTCCAGGTTGAATTGGATTTTCCTGTCGATGTTGTACTTGAACTTGAAGTCGTTGATAATCCTGTCAAAGAAATTCCGGTCAAGATTTTGAAACATACCCCACGTTTGCAGGAACCGTCTGTAACAGTCCCAGGCAGCCCATTCGAATCCTTTTTTCTTGCTGAGTCCCTCGGCAATGGCCTCATTTATTCCCACATTCAAAAAGGAATGCATCATTCCGGGCAGAGAAATGGTGGCCCCGCTTCTCACCGAAAGAAGCAGCGGGTTGTCCGGGTCCCCGTACTTTTTCCCCACTGCCTTCTCGAGTTTTTTTATCTCGTTATTGATCCTATGGGCCATATCGTTAAAGATGTATTTGTAGCCGAGCACAGCCTCATAGCTCCTAAAGACCTGGGTAGTAAGAATAAAGCCTTGGGGGACAGGAAAATTGAGCGCAGCTAGTTTCTTGAGGAAATACCCTTTATTTCCTATAAGGATTTGGTTATCTGTCTGACGGTTTTTCTTATAAATGGGGGAGATGGTCAGCTCTGGTGTATATGTCATCACGAGGTTGAGAATTTGTTTACTGTCTTTGAACTTGTCGAGTTCGGCATTCAGAGTCCTGATGATTGCGTTTACCAGGTTGTCGAGCACTTGTAAGCCGAAGGATGAGGCTATGCTGGAGCGGAAAAAGTTCTCTGAAATTTGGTGTACGGCCTGCTGATGCAGACCGGCTTGACAGTCCTGCTCAGCCTCTGATGTTGCAGGAAAGTCCCGGTTTTGCCGTATAATGACGGGCAGATTCAAACTGTGGGCGTCGATATAGTAGTCCTTGATTATGTCGTGAATACCTTTCGAGATAAACTGAAAGATATCGACATACTGGTCTACGGAGAATTGTTGGAGTTGAAGTGCAGAGGTTATGTATTTCATCTTCGATACCAGACCTTCGGTGGCGATGCCCTCCAGTTCCAGCGCCTTGACATAGAGCCACAGGTATTTGTGGATCTTCATAAGCGTGCTCTTTGTAATGAACTTGAGATTAAGCGATCGCATCAGTTCCTCAAACAGCGTCGTGGCATAATTTTCCAGGCGAAAGGAGAGGCCCACGGCTTCGAATTTTTCTTCTTGATAGGTGCCGTACATGGACGGGATGCCTTCGGCGATATGTCTCTTGTGGTAAATGTTTTCGAAATAGACCGTCTTCTTCGGTGATGATATCCGTTCCTTGAGTATCGATAGAAAATTCAGGATAATCGTCAGACTCTGGTAATAATTCTTCTTGAGTATATGTCTCCGGAGAGAATGGATTTTTTTTAGGCTGAAGATGCCTGTTACCTCCAAGTCTTTCAGGAGGTCGATGTGAAGAAAATTATATTTTTTATAGAGAAGCTGATAGAATCTGATAATTATGACCGTTCGCTCCCTGTCTCGCTCTCCCACACCTTTTATGTGTTGCAACTCTCTTTGTGTTCTCTGTATGTCCCAGTTGAGAAACCCCTCAGGTTCATTGTGAACTTTCGGGAAGAGGGTGTTGAAGATGGCATGAAGACCATCAAAATACTCGCCGCTATTCGGAATCTGTTCGAAAACCTCCGGTGGTAGATGGGCCTCAATGAACTTCTTTTCACCAGAAAACCAGAAGCGGAAAATATCCTCAACAAAAGTCACAAGGAGACTGTTGCTTTCCACATGGGATTGCTTGCGGAGGAAATAGACGAGTTTGTCATTCCTTTGAGAAAGCTCGTCAACTCTGGCGGACGTTTCTCTCAGCTCTCCTTCCGCACCTATTTCCGTGAAATAGATGGGAAAAATTCTCAATAATTGCTTGACAAGATTGTAGGCGGGCTGTATATCGGAATTGAGGAGTCTAGAAATATCTTTTTGCAGGAGGTCTATGTCTCTCACAAAGACGCCGCCCACTTTCAGATTGATTATCAAGGCGGACAGAAGCTTTTTTGCCCAACGAGGGCGCAATGCAATAATGGAAAGCCATGAACGTATATTCATTATATGTGCTGGATTTACCTTTATCTGCCAATCTGCAGTTGAACCGCTGATTTCGGGATACTGAAATCCGAAGAGAATCAACTCCTCAATCATTGCATCCACAAGGGGGTGTTTTTTGTAGTCGAATACTTCCTTGGCCAGAGTGGTGATGCAATCTATGACTGCGCCCCTGTACTGAGGGAGTGCGCTGCCTTTGAGCAAGGAAAAGACCTTCCTTAAGAAATAGGCCAGATTTTCATCGTTCTCCTCTTTAAATACCAAGTGGAGACAGCGGTTTATTTCTTGGAGGAGATTGTTGTGCATGTCCGAAAGGCCGGGCATATTCATCATATTAAAGAGAAAGTCGAGTTTTACGATATGTTGTCGGCCCGAGAATGCTTCGGATCGTTCAAGGTCATCAGCGATCACGAAGTAGCCGTTCGCGATCTGAGCGTTGTCAGGCATGGAAAGGTACGAAACCAGTCCGGGAGCGACAGAAGAGGCAGCATTGTGGATGTCTTCCAGTTGCATAAGCAAGGCTCGCAGGTTCTTGTGGCTGAGAGGGGTTATGAGATTATTGAAGACCCGGAATCCCTCATCATTTATGTGGTCCTGATTGAACCAGCCGGCCGGGTCCGGCTGAGACATCCAGAAAAGATAAGTTTCTTTTAAAAGGCAATAAAAGAGTGTCTCAATAGAGGCTGTTGCAGATAAGTCCAAGTCCGCCGCAGTGATAGCCCTCACGAGGGTCTTCATATACGTTGAACTTTTTCTGAAAACCGGACTATGAGTTTCGTACATTACTCCAAGGGACTCAGAGAAAGAGGCTAAGAGGGACACGTTCCGAGTAAATAACTCGCGGCTCTTATTTACGATAGCGACCATATAGTCAAAGAGGTAGCGTATACCCGTTTCTTTGACGCCTTCATCGGAAGCATGACGGATTACATCGAAATATATATCCAGAAGGAGCATGAGAGCTCTCAAGCCCTCAGGGTGCGCATTGATTTCATAAAAGCTTCCTATCGAGAGAGTCCTAAGCTCCTTGAGGACATATTCCCAATTTGCATATGGGTGGTTTAGCTCAAGGAGCAGGTTGCTTGTGCGCTTGAAAATTCCGTAACGGCTTTCAATAGTCCGGAGAAGAGGTTCAAATTTGTCGGGAATTTCCACTTTGGCTGCAGTTCTCTCTAAGTTCACTTGAAGGGCCGAAGATTTGAAGGTTTTCATCTGTTCGTCCATAATTTACCTCTTCACTACATGATATTTACACTAAAACTGTAAACAAAAAAAAGGGGGTGCAGATCTGCACCCCCTTTTTTTTTTTTACAGTTTTGCAATTACTTGTTTAGTTTGCTCTTAAATTTTACAATCAGTTTGGGCACGATCGCATTGTAGTCGGCCACAATACCGTATGTGGCGGCTTTGAAGATCGGGGCGTCAATATCTTTATTGATTGCCACTATGCAATCTGATGTCCTCATACCTGCGAGGTGCTGGATTGCGCCCGAAATGCCGCACGCGATGTAAATTTTAGGCTTCACTGTTTTGCCAGTTTGCCCTACCTGGTGTTCGTAAGGTATCCAATCTGAATCGACAGCCGCACGGGAGGCGCCGACTGCTCCGCCCAATATATCGGCAAGCTCTTTGAGGGTTGTAAATCCTTCTGGTTTTCCAACGCCTCTGCCGCCCGCTATGATGATATCGGCTTCTACCAGGTTGACCTGGGTTTCTGCCTTGACGAATTCGAGCACTTTTGTTCTTAGATCATCTTCTGCCACTGCAAAGTCTTCTTTGATCAGTTCACCGCTCTTTGATGCATCTTTCTCGGGCATGGCGAAAGCCTTCGGTCTCACTGTGGCGATCTGAGTTGAGTCTTTTTCATTGACTACAGTAATGGTGTAGCTGCCGCCGAATGCAGCCCTTGTCATCTGGAGTTTTCCTCCGTCAATGGCAAGATCGATGGTGTCTGTGCAGATACCGCTCTGAAGTAATGCAGACGTGGCTGCTGATACATCGGATCCCTGACTTGTTGCTCTGAACAGTGCTATGCTCGGTTTGTGTTTGTCAAGAAGGAAAGCAGCCGCCTTTGAATAGGCGTCTGGTCTGAATCCTTTGAAAACGGCTCCGTCAACTGCATACACTTTTGACGCACCATACTTAAATGCTTCTTCCGCGATGGCATTAACATTCTCGCCTACCATAAAAGCGCAGAGACCCGCTCCGAGACCATCCGCCAGTGTCTTACCAATCCCCAGGAGCTCAAAGGACATGGGGGAAATATCTTCGTGCTTATGCTCTATATATACCCATACATCGTTAGCCATTGTCGTTCCTCCTGCCGTTATTTTATGACTTTCAAGTCTATTAGTTTATCGACGAGGGCAGTTGTGACTTCTTCAACCTCGCCTTTAAGAACCTCGCCTGCTCCTCTCGGAGGAGGTACGACGATCCCCACGACTTTCGTGCAGGAACCGGCGGTGCCTACTTTGGCCTTGTCTATCCCGAGATCATCAGCTGACCACTGGGGAATGGGGATTTTGGCAGCCTTTCTGATACCCATGAGGTTGGGCAGACGTGGTTCGTTGATACCCTTGATGACCGATATCACTGCAGGCATTTTGGCCTCAACAACTTCGGTGCCGCCCTCTATGGCTCTTTCTACTACCATTTTTTTGGCGCCGGCGTCAATTGATCGAATCTTGGATACGTATGTCAACTGGGTAAAACCAAGGATGGAAGCGATCTGTGACCCTACAACGCCCGTATTACCGTCCGTCGACTGCTTTCCGCAAAACACCACATCCACATCGCCGATTTTCTTTACGGCAGCGGCAATAACGCTCGCGGTAGCAAACGTATCCGAACCTGCAAATGCGGGATCGGTAAGCTGGTAGACTGAATCTACAGTCAGGGCAAGGGCGTTTCTTAGTACATCGGCAGACTTATCGGGACCCATAGTAATCGCGACGATTTCGCCGTCGTAGTTTTCTTTTGTGAGTAAAGCTTCCTCTAGCGCGAATTCGTCGAAGGGATTGGTAACTGAATCCATTGCTTCTCTATTCAGGATACCCTTTGGAACATCCCATTTCACCTCTGCTTCGGTGTCGGGAACCTGTTTTATACATGCTACTATTTTCACAGTGTCCTCCTTAGTGGTTTTTATTGACCCGTAAACGTGGGTTTTCTTTTTTCTACAAATGCCGTCATTCCTTCTTTCTGGTCCTTCGTGGCAAAACAGAGCCCGAAATCCTTGGCTTCCAGTAACAGGGCTTCTTCCATCCCCAGGTAAAGGCTCTTGCTGATACATTCTTTTGCGAGGGAAATTGAGGATGGACTGTTGGCCTTGATCTGACCGGCAAGTTTCATTACTTCATCCATAAGCTGGTCTGCAGCGACCACTTTGTTGATGAGTCCCATCCCATACGCTTCCTGGGCGCTGATTGTTCTGCCGGAAAATATCAGTTCCTTCGCTTTTGCCAGACCTGCCAGTTTTGCTGTTCTCTGAGTCCCGCCGAAACCGGGAAAAATGCCGAGAGTGGTCTCCGGAAAGCCGACTTTTGCTTTCTCGGAAGCATAAATAATGTCACATGCGAGAGCTACTTCGAACCCTCCGCCGAGGGCGTATCCGTTAACTGCCGCGATAACAGGTTTCCTCATATTCTCCAAGGAGCCAAGGGCATCATGACCCCTTTGCGAGAAAGTCATGCCCTCAAGGGCGCTCAGATCCTTCATTTCAAGTATATCGGCCCCTGCAATAAAAGCCTTGGTGCCTTCGCCCGTCATAATGACCACACGCACGGCAGGGTTATTATTGAGTTTCTCGGCCACATCTTTAATCTCAACAAGCGTTTCGGAATTGAGTGAGTTTAGTGCTTTCGGCCTGTTGATTTTTACAATCCCTATACCGTCATTGATTTCAACGAGTAAGTTTTTGTACTCCATATACTATGCCTCGCTCTCGAGAATTGCCGCGAGTCCCTGTCCGCCACCGATACACATTGAAACAAGACCATACTTGAGCCCGAGTCTCTTCATCTGATAGAGTGCCGTCGTGACGAGCCTTGCACCGGTGCAGCCGATTGGGTGACCAAGCGAGATTCCTCCGCCGAACATGTTGCATTTATCCGTATTGACATTCAATTCTTTTATACAAGCGAGTGATTGGGAAGCAAAGGCTTCGTTAAGTTCGATAAGATCAATCTGATCAAGGGTCATGTTTACTTTTTTCAATGCTTTTCTGATGGCGGGTACCGGGCCGAGCCCCATGTATGCTGGGTCTAAGCCGCCACCTGCGTAGGAGATGATTTTGCCCATGGGTTTAATTCCAAGTGCATTGGCCTTGTCTCTTGACATCAAAACCACGGCAGCGGCTGCATCATTCAAGCCTGACGCGTTGCCAGCAGTAACGGTTCCGTTTTTCTTGAACGCAGTGGCCAGCTTGCCCATTTTTTCCATCGTTGTATCCATCGGTCTCTCATCTGTGTCGAATACGATTGGATCTCCCTTTTTCTGGGGCATTACAACAGGAATGATTTCTGGTTTGAAAAGACCTTCTTTTATTGCCTTCATCGCCCTCTGATGGCTCAAGAGGCCGAACATGTCCTGCTCTTCTCTTGATATACCGAATTTCTCCGCAATATTTTCCGCAGTTACGCCCATATGGTAACCGTAGAAAATTTCCCAAACGCCATCAAGGACCATAAGGTCCACCATCTTGGTGTCGAACATACGAGCTCCCCATCGGGCGGAGGGCACTGTAAAAGGTGCTTGGCTCATGTTTTCCATGCCGCCTGCCACGACGACCTCGTTATCGCCAGCCGCTATGGTCTGAACTCCGTTGATGATGGCTTTCAGGCCTGAAGAACAGACTTTGTTTATCGTGTAAGCATTTGTCTCTTTTGGTACGCCGCCGAATATGGAAGCCTGCCTGGCTGAATTTTGCCCCAAGCCCCCCTGGAGGACGTTACCCATGATTACTTCATCAATCTCGACTTCTTTAAAACTGCTGTCGAAGTTATAATACTTTGCCTCAAGTTCCGTATCGGTTTTGCCACCAAAAATGTCGGGCGCGACGTCTTTATCCTTGTTCTTTGAAGGACGTATGCCTGCCCTTTTGATTGCCTCATTAATAGCAAGCCCACCGAGTTTGACAACGGGAACATCCTTCAGTGATGCACCAAAGCTACCAATAGCTGTTCTTGCGCATGATACTATTACTGCCTCTTTCATGGTCATCTCCTTTCAAATTGAGAAAAATGTCACAATGTTTCTATCGTAAATTAGTGAATTTGTCAATGAATTTTCACATATTTAGGTGAGCAGTCCCCTTATATGGTAAGGCACCAAATAGGGGTCTTTGAGTCGGGCGAGTTCCACGTGGTTCTTCCCGTGGGATACTAAAGAAGTTCTTCGGAGATAGACCAGGTTCCTGATAGCATTAAACTGTACCCAGAAAAATGGACACCTGCAAAAGGTAAAGATGCGTAACGTCTCTGTAATATGGACAGCGTAAATTTATTAAATCCTCAAAGGCGGGCATCATGGATACATCAAAAGGCGTATGATGTATCCATTTCGGTAAAGCGTTACCAGTATACCATGAAATTCTCAGATTAACTTTTACTATCTGAAAATTGTCCCTGACAAGAGGTACACTTTACATTTGTTGGATCAACAAGGGTTTTTGAGGAAAAAGGTGTGCAAATGTTTACTTTTTATGCAAGTCTGTTAAAATGTAAATTTAGTCGAAAGGGGGTTTACGGATGAACCGAAGAATAACCATATTTTTCATTGTGACTCTTTGTGTTGTCCCGATACTGGGTCTAGTTGCCGTGGGGGCGGAGGAGGTTGATCATAAGTGGCAGGAGTATATGAAGGACGGGCGCGGCCTGACATATTACTACGATAAAGAGAGCATTACATTCCCTTCAGGCGGTATCATAAAACTATGGAGGAAGAGAGAATTCCCGGTGCGGGCGGCGCAAAAGACAATTATGTCTCTAGATGAAATAGACTGTTACAAACAGAAATATCGCTCAGTGCAAATGCAGGTGGCACAATGGAATGAAGAAGTCGAGACATTCAGTAGAGTCCAGGACTGGATGACCATATGGGGTGATACGCCGGAGGAGTGGTTTCTCGACAATACGTGTAAGGAAGTCCGGACGAAAAAATAGAGACAGTAACGGGAGCTTGCGACGAAACTTACCGGCTTTCGAGGTGGCTTGATGCCATAAATGAGTTGAGTGGCGTATACGATCTAAGACCGTAAAGAGGGTGAGGTTTGCATTCCTTCGGCCTTGAGACATACGAGTCGGGTCGGTTCGAACTTGCTGAAATGCGACACCAAAAAAGCATATTGCCGCACTACGCTTGAGAAGGCGGAGGGCGTAACCATGTTCAGTCTTATCGTTGAAGCATTAAGATAGTTGTAGTACAATCTACCCCTTTACCCCCCCCTTATAAGCAACGGCATATACACCATACCTTACTTAAGAAGGGAAAAACTATGGGACATGTATTACATGCTCACGCCAGGACAACTCAGGTAGTGCGTAGAGAAATAATAAAATAG
>JAISPL010000047.1 GCA_031274925.1 Syntrophobacterales bacterium
ACCGGTGGTACTATTCCAGCCCCGGAGGTTATGACAGCGTGGGTCCTACGGGCGGCGGCACCAGTACCGCTAATGTAACCATAGGTGGATCGGGTCCGGTTACTATATCCCAGATCGCCACACTGGTAACATACTCAAGTGGATACGCGGCGTTTAAACTGGCCCTTTACGATGGCGGTACAGGGACGACCTTGCTTGACAATGGAGGTTCATCTCAGACATGGGGTGGGTGGGTGACCGTACCCGTCAATTATCAGGCCACGGGAGGGACCGAATATAAAGTGGCGTTTGTCGCGGATCGCCAAGGTACGCAGGCGGCCCTTAAGACTGGCACTGCGAGAGGGCATTACAACTGGGATTCCTATGGCAGTTTTCCCCTTAATCCGGCCAGCTCATGGGCGGGACAAACAAATGGCCTTTTTGCCGTAGCCGTATGCGTGGGGACCTGTACGGATCAACCAGACCCTCCAACGCCTCCTCCGGCAACTGGCGTCTGGTATTATTCCGCGGGAGGACCGGGAGGATATAACGGAGTAGACTGGGCAGGCACTTATAGCTCGGACGTAACCATAGGAGGATCAGGTCCTGTCGATATTTCTCAGATAGCCGTAAAGGTAGATAATGGTAATGGCTGCCCCTGGAAACTAGCTCTATACAACGAGGGGAGCGGGACAACCCTACTTGCCGATGGAGGAGCCTACATAGGAGGAAGTACGCTCGGTGCACAGTGGCTCGCCAATTATGTAGACTATCAGGCTACGGGAGGGTCCACATACAAGGTGGCTTATTCCCCTGGGTGCATGGGGGCTAAGGTAGCCGTAAACACTAACACTCCCGGAGGGTATTATAATTTTGATTCCTATGGCAGTTTCCCTCTTAATTCATCCGGGGTATGGAACTTGTCCACTGAAACGCTGGCTGTGGCCATATGCGCAGGAGGAACCTGTCTCACAGGACCTTGATGATAAGACAGGGCGGATGCTTAAAGCGTGGAAGTACTGAGGTAAAATAGAGGCAAAAAAACGGGGGTCTGAATATTTCAGGCCCCTATTCCTTACCCCTAAATGTTTTGTATCTGCCTACTTATTACTTAGGACAATGTTCAGCGGCTATTTGATCGATTAGAGGGCCTTGGGCGATAAAGTCCTTCTTACCAATTGTAATGTCTTCAGTCTTGGAAAACTCCCCAACAATATGAGCTGCTGATAAATTTGATTATAAGTTTGCAACAGGTTCTACAATCTTTCAATCTACAATTTTTTCTTACCAGAAGGAAACAGCCAATTAAATGCGATAAGAAGGACTCCTATGATATTAGCCGTTGTTGTAGTAAGAAGTGTTATAAGAACAGCATCAGAAAGATAAAATGATATACCTTTACAACCCGCAAGAGACACAAGGATAAGTACCAGTCCCACAAAAATAACCACGAATAAGAACACACGCTGAAGATATTTTTTGCGAAGTGTGTGTTCTTCTCTGCTACGCTGTAATTCATCCTTTTCTTTTTCTTGGATTATCTTTTCTTTTTCTTGGATTATCTGTCCAAGAAAATCTACCACAACGGGATTATTTTCATTTTTGAAAGGAGGTGGTATCTCAGGTGCTATCTCAAGGCTTTCGCGATCAGGTATGAGAACATCGCTTAATTTGCTATCTTTTGTTGAACCTTTTTTACGCATCCCCAAACATCTTTTTGTGCATAATACTTAGAGGAATAACGCCATAGCGGGCCTTAGTATATACTACATACCACGGCGAACTTTTACGGTGTGTTAAGGCAGAAAGTTGAACGGCTGTCCAGTTTTTAAATTTGCCCCAAACAAACTGGATGATTTCTTCACTTTCTGTATCGTCTATAGGCTGAGCTTTTGAAAAAACATCGAAAACGTCTTTGTTTTTTAATGTGAGATTGGTTAAGTCAATCTTCTTAATTAACTTATAAAGTTTGGGTTCTACGGGTCCATAGTCCCAAGCTTGTGTTTCATCGGAATGCAGTGGCGTTTCAATGCCATTCCTGACAGACATAAGCTGTGCGAAAAAAACCAGCTTTTGTAACTTCATGTGGCTAATGTCTTGAATATAATCGTCATCCTGTTCCGCTAGTTCCAGAAATCTCTTAGCAACATCGATAGACGTGTATGTCGTCATGGTTTTGCTCCTTAATATAAATCTAATTGTTAAGTATCTCAAACGCAAGGTCTTGTCAAGAAAAATGCCCATAATTTCGCGAAAAATCACTCTCTCCCCCCCCATCTTGCTTTCCGTTTCAATCCACCCCCACCCTCCTCCTCGTGGGGAATGACTTCACAAGAGGATATTTTTTATACAATTTCTCGTCAAATCCTTAAGGGGTGCGCCAAGGTATCACAAGGGTATGACGGAGGTATCACAAGAGCAACAAAACAGAACCCTGACAAAATATTTTTGAGATGGCATATACATGTGTATCCGCCGTGTCCGCGTCCGCGCTTAAAGAGGTGAAGCGGTAAATCAGGTAACTTGAGGCTGTAGGAGGCCCGAGAGATAAAGAGGTCGCAGAAGCGGTATCCGCCATGATTGCCGCGCGGAGACATAAGACGGCCCGTGAAAAGGGATTATTATCGGGCAGATCAAGCCCTATGTTTTGGATTTGGGTATTTTGGATTTGGATATAAGGCGGTGATATACGTCCCTTCCATGATCATCCCGCCATTTTTAAAGGTTTATTGACGTTCGTGCCTTTAGCTCACGTCCTTAAGTACTACAGTTTTTTGAGTTCTTGAGGAGTTATGCTGCCGGCAGCATAACTACACTAAATCTTGCCGCCTGGCGTTTTCTATTTCCTGCCGGACCGCATCGTTCTCGTTCACTGACATAAGATTAATATCGGGGTGTTGATGCGCAAAGACCCTGAATACCTCGTCCGCAAAAGCCCGCCCTATCGTCTCTACTTCCTTAAAATCCAATATTACGGCTTCAAAGCGATCTACCCTGGCTAAAAGCCTCTTGGCCTGCGATCTGGAAATAAGTTTTTCGTCTCCATATTGAACCAGTCGGACAGGAACCACTGTCTTCGTAAAACCAAAATTGTCTTCCGACGTAAATCTGTCGAATATTTCGGTCGTTTTTCGAGACGTATTATCGTTTAGCTTCATCCCTATCAAAGTGCCTGCACGAGGTTTCTGATTGTGAAGTATCCAGTCTTCGTCACCCGCATAAGCATGCACCAAAGACACCTCGCCCGACAAAATGGCAAAAGTGTCGAACATTCTGGACGTAAAGAAAATTCCTTCGCCGGTATGCCTTTCCGGATCAGTAGTTAATTTTCCTTTTGTCAATTCCAGGACCGCGTGGCGCTCATCAATAAGGTTCATCTTTTTGGTGATTTTATTAAATATTCCCACTCCGGAATCTTTGATAATCATCTCTGTCGAATGAACTGTCTTTATTATCCGGATATCTGCGGTTTCGCTTTCAGAGTGGTCGACTACGTTATTAAACATCTCGGTAAAGCCATAGTGCCAGATATCCATGACATTTTCCGGTAAATGTCCCAGCCTGCTTTTAATATGATTTCTCCACACAAAATCTTCGTCTGGATTTTCGATAACAGATATGGCGGTATGCCACTCCTCTTTTGGACGCAACTCGTAATATCCGCTCCGTACCCTGATCAGCGCCCCCTGACTCACCAGGAGTCTTACGTGCTGGTGAACGGCCTGCCTGCTAACGCTGAATTTATCCATAGTAAGCGGGACTATTGTTTTTGGATTATTTTCAATGTTATCCAGAATAAATTCCCTTATTTGCTGTCCCCTTCTTCTTTTTCCTGCCATGAAAGAACCTCAAAAAGTCTATTTATATTATACTGATAGCCATAACTGTAAACATCAAAAAGTTATATTGTCAATATCAAAACTCCGAACTGTAAAAATATATTGCCAAGTTAATGATTACATTAACCTTATACCATCAATCGGCATCAATACAATCCCACGTTTCTCTTCTTTATCCTTTCGCATTCCTTGATCTTTCACTTGCCGTTGTACGACTGAAGCCACCTGTCAAGCTCGCGCTTAATCGCCTTCGGCCTTCCGGCAGGATCAGCGTATATTGGCAGCCCGTAGAGGCGCTTCCATTTCCTGACCGTGTTCCACGATAAAATACCGAGATACTGCGCAATTTCCTTTCTGCCTGACAGCCATCCTTCGCTCATCTTACCTCACAGGCGCCCGCCTTAACGCCCGCCGCCGGTATATGCCGCCCTGAACTGATACCTGCCTGCTCTGTGTTTTGGGCCTCACTGGGTTCGCGAGGTCCCCTCCCGTAATCGTTTGTCTCTTTCTTCGGGGATGCCTTTTTCTTAATGGCGATTATGGCCGCCCCTTTGCCGAATATGTAATGTATGTCTCTTATCATCCGTCCACCTGCTTTCCAAAAATCATGGCGTCCTTCCATTCTCCCCCCTCTCCCCGAAGACTTAATCTCACCGGAGGCCGCGAGGCGCCTTATTGCGTGCCTCGCAGCGTCTTTATCTTCTCTCTTTACAAGACAAAGGGAATCAAACATCTGGCGCAGACTGAATTCAC
>JAISPL010000048.1 GCA_031274925.1 Syntrophobacterales bacterium
CTCAATGGGCAAAGAACAATTCCGGCGAGTGTTCACACGGTATGATAAGTTGGATGTTATGTTTACGACATTCATTTTACTGGCATTGACCGTTGATGTCTTGCTTTATGTTAAAAGGGCTCTGGATGATAGATTTTTTGCCAAGGAAATGCGCCTGTCCATAAGGCCCTGAGCCTAAAAATTGACTTGACAAAAATTGTCTCCGTGGTCTAATTAGATAGTTTCATTGCTCCAGCATATACTTGTGAGGTCCCAACAGAATTCCTTTTAACTGTTTACGCGCAGGACCCCAGACACCACGTTGTCCGTTCTTTACAGCATAATTAGCATCAGGAGGAAAAAGTATGGCGGATTATGACGATGAAAGACCCGATTGGCGCGAGATCGACAGAAGAAAAGATCGTAGGGGTCAGGTTGGAGGGGTTAAAGAACCAGGGAAAGAGCGCCCCACTGACAGATGGAAAAAGGGAAGAGTCAAAGAAGCATTAGACAGACTCTTCATGGGTGAGAAGGGGACTGTGGAGCATGACAAACTTTACCGAAGGGTCCATGACTCATACGGATCAGAGAAGTTCGTTCGAAATGTTCAGAGATATTTCGAGAAATACGGAGCGCCTGATGACGCCCCTACACTCATATTGGTTCTCGACACAAAAGATGAGGACATTACGGCAAAGGTTTTTGAGAAGCTAAGAGCAGTATTTCCGAAGCTATCTAACCGGCACAAAGAAGATATTATAAGAAAACTTTCAATCATGGCGCTTACCGATAAGCCGAAACAGACCCGAATAAGAACCGATGACCTGATTGAGGAACTGAAGCTGTCCATATAGATGGCGAGAAATACCAACTCTCTCTTCGTGTATATATTCATGCTAATGTGGGGGGACTCTGGGGAAGAGGCGGTTCCCCAGTCTCTCTGCCACCAGTTTTCAGCAACAAAACGCCGCATAGGTCTACCCCCTTCCGCTGTAAAAAACATCCGGGAAGTTATTTTAATCTTTACTGGTCTAATTCCCCGCCCCTTGGGGGCGCTTCCTAATAGTTAGTCGTAAACCCCGGGATACCCCGCCGCTTGCGGCGGGGAGATTCATTTCAAAGACTCCTTCTTCAAAAATCGAATACCTGCCGAGGTAGACCCGTTATTCAGAGACTGCTATTTTAGCGGGTGTTTTTCCGCCGTTCGTACCTATTTCTTGATGCTATAAAATACGTCGGCTCCGCCGAACACCGCTATATTGCCCAATTCGTTTTCGATCCGCATTAACTGGTTGTATTTCGCAATTCTCTCACTTCTGGAGGCTGAGCCGGTTTTTATCTGCCCCACATTTGTCGCTACGGCCAGGTCGGCGATAAAGGTGTCTTCTGTTTCTCCGGAGCGGTGCGATATTACGCATGTATAGCCCGCCTTCTTTGCCATCTCAATCGTGGTCAGGGTTTCGGTGACCGTCCCGATTTGATTGAGTTTGATCAATATGCTGTTTGCGATCCCTTTCTGTATTCCTTTAGCGAATATCCCTGGATTGGTCACGAAGATGTCATCACCTACTATTTGTATCTTGGAGGAGCATTTGTCGGTAAATTTTTTCCAGCCCTTCCAGTCGTTCTGGGCTAGTCCGTCCTCTATGGAAATAATGGGATAGTTGCTCACAAGAGACTCATAAAAATCAATTAGCTTGTCGCTTGTCCACGTATTACCGTCAATCGCATACTTCCCTTTTTTATAAAGCTCGCTCGCAGCCACATCTAGGGCTAGCATTATGTCCTTGCCTGCCTTGAATCCGGCTTTTTGGATAGCGGTAAGGAGCATATCAAGCGCTTCCCTGGTGGAGCCTATCTGAGGCGCAAAGCCACCTTCGTCACCCACTCCCGTGGCATATCCTTTGCCTTTCAGCACATCCTTCAGCGTATGGAATACTTCCACGCCCATGCGTATCGCCTCACTGAAGTTTTCCGCACCGGTGGGGACGATCATGAATTCCTGGACGTCAAGGGAATTTTGGGCATGGGCGCCGCCATTAATCACATTCATCATGGGAACCGGAAGTTCTCGGGCCATGATTCCGCCAATGTATTGATATAGAGGAAGGTCCATGAACTCGGAGGCTGCGCGGGCTACCGCCATTGATACTCCGAGGATAGCGTTTGCCCCGAGACTGCTCTTATTCTCCGTCCCGTCCAGATCCATCATAAGATTGTCGATGTAGGCTTGGTTTATTGCGTCAAGGCCGAGTATCTTTGGCGCGATAATATCATTCACGTTCGCGACTGCGTTTAGAACTCCTTTCCCTTTATATCTTGCTGGGTCCCCGTCCCTCAATTCAAGGGCTTCACTTTCTCCCGTGGAGGCCCCTGATGGGACAATCGCCCTGCCCATATAGCCGCTCTCCAAAACTACCTCAACTTCGACTGTGGGATTTCCCCTGCTGTCGAGTACTTCCCGCGCAAATAGATCATATATGGCCGACATGATACCTCCTTTTGGTGAGAGATGCAGGGATGGAGTCCGAACAGAGGCCGGACAAGCGAAAGCCCCTCCAACCCTTTGTCTAATTTATCTTGAGAATACCACAGGAAAAAATAGCGGTCAAATACTTTATTGTTCTGTTCCTCCGCCTTGACACGGTGAATCATTTGCAGTTAAAACATGAGATGCAAATTTATGGGAAGGTGAAGATGAGGAATATCTGCATTATTGCCCTCATATCCCTATGGGCCTTTGTTGCAGCGGTTCAGGGTATTTGCGAGGATAATCGACAGACGATAACCGGGAAGGGTGATCCGGACGCTGTCGCGGGAAACAAGCGTCGGCAAGAAAGAACAGCGAAAAGCAGAGACGGCGGTTTTGCGGGGATGGTGATGGGAGTCAATCAGGCCGGCAAGACCATTTCCGTTAAAGGGAAAAGCAGGACAGTGACATTTGATGTATCAAACTCTGCAATAAAGGGCGGTTGGAAACCGGAGGATTTCAAGGTGGGCAGCTACGTCATAGTATCATATACTGCTGACGGCATAGCGATTAGAAGGACTTCGAAAAAAGATGCAAAGTCGGAAGGTGCCAGGGAAACATCGGTTAGAGCCGGAAGAGGTGGTCAAACGAGAGAGAGGGTGAAAGCGAAAGGAACCTCGTTTCAGGATATGGACGAGAACAAGGATGGAAAAATAACGCCGGTGGAACTTAGCGTGGCCATAGGAGGTCTTACGATGAAGCAGTTCAGGGAATATGATAAGAACGTCGACGGCTATCTCTCGGAGTCGGAGTACAGGGCTATACCGAGATAAGCTTGAGGCTTGAGCATATGATCTGCTACCCTTTCGATATTGTCGCGCTGTCGTCCGATCCTTCTTACGTGTCCTGCCTCTGCCATAATCTGGCGTTCCTCCCCCCACACACACATAATACGACAGAGGGGGAGTTGCCACTTCAATGTGAGGCTAAACACCCAGTGTTAATAGACTCTAAGGAGAAAAAGAAAATCCCGATGGACCTGGCGCCAGAGGCACTCCTCTGCTGAAAACCGTATTCGGAAAATAGCCGACAGGGCTGTGAGGCTGTGGCTTTCTGGCATACGCATGGTAGGCGAAATATTCAAGAACCTGGTTCAAATTCCGACCTGAAGAAATATTGAATGAAGTAGACGCATGAAGCTGGCTATGTTCAAAGAATTCAAGAAATTTGCAGTAAAAGAACAATGTAGTAGATATGACGGAGCATTACAATAGAGGTAGTCTTTGGCAAAATAGCCCCATCATTTGCCGCGTACATGCTTATGCTGTCCATGATTTGTCTGTCAGGGAAAAGGATTTCACCAACCTTTTTACGAATCTATCGGGGAAAATATGCGAAGCCTTGGTCGAGGCGAAAAAGGCGGGGTAGGGTCGCTATCCTTGCTGTACGTTCCGGTTTGCAAGGGGTATTTAACAAAGAGGTTTATTTGACCTTCACAGGCTCTTTGGCTATAATACAGATCATCATCACACTCAATGAATGTAAGGAGCACGCCATGTTGAAAAGATACCTCGTATGTTACCTGATTTTTGCGATGTTCATTATCGGCATTACGCCTAGGGCCTAGGGTGGAAGCCGCTTTCACTCCCTCGGGACCCATCGCGTTAACGCCTTCCGACAAGGCTGCTGATCTCGAAAAGATTCGCACTTTATTGGAAATGAAAGTGGTAGCGCAGAGACTTGAGGATCTGGGGTATAGCGCCGAGGAGATAAAGGAGAAGCTCTCGCAATTTACCGACGCCCAGTTGCACGCCATCGCACAGAAGATTGATGACCTGAAAGTGGGACAGGAGAACGCCATCATCCTTATTGCTGCGGTTCTTTTTATTGTTGTTCTCATCATTGTTTTGTATAACCTGTTGACAGGTCACAGAGTAACAGTTACCCGTTAGATGCGGTACGCACACAGGGGGCTGCCGGTCGAGACTCATTGTCTATCTCGGGGGCCTCAAGTACTTAAGATGAAACTCCAGCCTCTTATTCCCGGCGTGATCCTGATCTGTTTCCTTGCCGCGTGTGCCACGGTGGCGCTCAAAACAGGTCTTCCCGAAGAGACCGGACCATAAAGGGTGTGCCTTTCTTTAGGCAGGAAGAGCACCAGTGCGGCTCCGCCGCACTTGCCACAGTAGTCAATTATTGGTACAAACGGGGTAATACGGGCCGCCGCTTTCTGTTGCAGGAAGCTATCGCCAGCACATACAGTCCGTCGGCCAGAGGCGTTTTGGGCATAGATTTGGAAATATACGCGAAAAAACTCGGATTTGAAGGGGAGGGGCAGGCAAGCACCATCGACGATATCAGAAACTCCGTTGATGACGGGATACCTGTCATCATTCTGGTTGATTACGGCTTCTGGGTGTACCAACGCAACCATTTCATGGTCGTCACCGGCTACAGCCCAGATACTGTGATTGTAAACTCCGGACGATCGGAAAATGTGGTTATCTCAAACGAGGACCTTCGGAAAATATGGAGAAAAACAGGGTATTGGTCTCTTATCATAAAACCTTCGTCATAATCCTTTTTGTACTGCTTGTCTCATCGTGCAGTCTTCCGAGAATTATCGTATTGCGCGACCCTTTAACCCCTGAAGAGCATATAAATCTCGGGGTCGCATATGAGCGGAAGGGCGAATACGCCGCCGCCCTTGAGGAATATGAAGCGGCTTCAAAGACCATGCCTGTAGCGTCTTTCTATATGGCGAACATTTATTTTCATAAGGGTGAATACGGGAAAGCCGAAAAGTTGTATGAAAAGACGATAGCCCACACCCAAGACCCGAGAGCCTGTAATAATCTGGCGTGGCTGTACTATACTACGGGCAAGCATATGGAAAAGGCGGCGGAATTGGCTCGAAAGGCGGTTAGCTTGTCGCCAGGGTCGGATGATTTTCTCGACACTCTTTCCAGGGTCACGGAGAAACTTAACGAAGCGCCTACCAGGTGACTCCCGCACTCTCCGGGTGAAACGGCTTTTGTCGGGATGTCACGCCGATAGCGATTTTTTGTTAAAATGCGAGATATTAAGAGGGTAGCATACCGAGTGACGGACCCGTCGATTAAGACGCCCCTATGTCTATAAACCATGAGCTTTACCTTGCATTCATGGAGAGTCACGAGACTTGAGAGCAGAGGGCTGGCTGTGTGCAGCTGGTGGTGTGGAATTGGCGGATATCGCGCCTTTAGGCAGAGAGTGCTGACTGGCCACTCTCCGCCATCCCTCAGAAGACCGCAGAGCCTCTTAAGCAATCCCAAATAGAGTAGGTTTTCTCCCAGAATAAAGAACCCCTGGCTCTACGGGTTCTTTATTTGATGGAAATTACATCTCGTCTAGGTTCGTGAAAAGACTTAATTTTGCGGTGATTGTACGAGAATAAAGCATCTTCGGTGTGACCTTGCTGCAGTTTATGACCCGCCCTATGTGACAAGCAAAGGTGTTCACCGGATGCGACCCGTGTTCCGTTTGTTTTGAGAACGGGCCCCCTATGATTCTCCCTGGCGCTGCTAACCGGAACATAAGAGGGCCGAGATCGCTGCTGTTAATGGATCTGTTGCCTGGGATTGTGAGAGAATGAACGTTCCCGCGTTAAATCAGGATATCAATGGGTTGCAAATATGGGGCGGGTCGCGTCACACCGCTTAACCGCCCCTATATTGGAACTACTTTGAGAGGTCGCCAATAGGCAGTACGGTCCTGCCATGCACCTCATTGAGGACTTCAGCCATTGCAAGATAAAAGGCGGAAAAACCGCAGATTATACCTTCCCAACCTGCGATGGTCCCTATGGTGGCGCTTCCGGTCCAATCTCTGGCGGCAAGGAGAAAAAATAGTACAAACAGACTCAGAAAGACGAACTGAATGACCCTGTTTTTGCCGAAGGTACCGAACCACATAAAGAAAGTAAAAAGTCCCCACATGAAAAGATACCATCCAATAAATGCCTCTGAGTTGCCGGGAAGGCCCTTAAAGACGAGGATAAAAACCAGGGTGAGCCAGAAGAGCCCGTATGATGTAAAAGCCGTGGTGCCGAACGTGTTACCTTTCTTGTATTCCAGGATACCCGCGATAATCTGTGCAAGACCTCCATAGAATATTCCCATGGCTAAAATCATGGAGCCGATTGGAAAAAAACCGGCGTTGTGAATGTTGAGCAGAATGGTGGTCATTCCGAATCCGGCAAGACCGAGAGGTGCGGGGTTTGAAAGCTTTTCTTCCATTACATTATACCTCCTTAAATTAAATAATCTCACCCCCGCTCTTCCGCAGGGCCCGCATTAGGTGTGTCTTTATCCACCTTGGGCCCTCCGTAGAAACATGACTCTCCATGCAAAGGGTTTCAGTTTTTTAAATCATGTTTGCTTTTTTTGCCGAAGGTGATATATTAAATTATATCATATGGACTCTTCATAGTACAGAAATAAATATGTCAATGATAACTGGGGGATACCGGTTGTCTCTGCTGTCCCCCAGTTACGTCCGCGATTCACGTTGATCTCTAGCAGCTGCAGGATCCACAGGTGTTCTTTTCGGTAAGTTTTGACGTGATCTTGAATCCGCCGCCCGTGTCGGTAACGACAAAATCAATTCCTACCGGACTTACTTCATCGAACAACTCCTTGTTTATCAGAAACATGATCCCTTCTTCATTGAAAATTTCGTCGCCTTCTTTAGGCCCATCCAGGGCCATACTCAACGAGGGACCAGATCACCCGCCTTCCGCCATCATAATCCTAATAGTGCTATCAAGGTTTTTCTCCTTGAGGAAAGCCTTGATCATTTCACCGGCTTTTTCGGTTACCTGAAACATGTCGTGCTCCTTCTCGTGGATTTGTCACCCCTTTTCTTTGGCGACAGTATTTATATAATATTCATTAATTGGATTTTGTCAACCATGCGGACGAGATTGTAGTGTTCACAACCCCCGCTCCTTCATTTCTTATCGCCATGGTCATGCTCCATACGTCTGTTCTTGGTTGCTTAAGACGCCGCTTAGAGCGCTTGATTTTGGCTGCCGTGGTTGGCGTTCCAAACCGTGTGGAACAGATGCATTGAATCACTTTTTCTGATTTTTTGCTTCAATTTTTATTTCAATAAATTTTCAAAAAATGATAGAATTATGCCAGTTTCAAAAGGTGAAGAATATCAACAGGAGGAGCACAAGACTAAAGGCGTCCGTAGATCATGAGCACGGGATACGTTCAGTTGACCTGTTTGTTGACCATACGACCGAGAACCGTGATATAAGTATTGTAAACGGTAACGGGCCGGTCAGTATGGATGATCACCTGAAACTAATCCTTACGCCCTTTTCCTGCCCCAACTGTCAGTCCCAGCGTGTGACCAGCGATTGCGGATGGAGTTTAAAACAATGGGTTCTCAAGTTCACGGGAAGGAAGATTTTCCTGTGTGGAGACTGCGGGAGCATACAAATGATAAAAGTCCACAGATGTGAGTGGGAGGTTATCGGGACCACGATCGCCATTACCCTCGCTCTTCTTGCGCTGTCTATTCACTGGACTTTCCGGTAATAGTGTAACCTCAAAAATATCAGACGCAGTCCAGCGGAGTGGTAGACAGGCTCTTTACGCCATCTTACGAGGTGACGTTAATGGAAGACGCCTTTGGTCGGTCTTTTACCAATGTTATTTCCGGAGCATATGACAGCGACTCAAGGGAGATAGAAATGATCTCTCCCAACCGATGCAAGACTCAAGATAGGCAGGCGTTAAGGCATTACCGTTAGTGTTGGAAGCGGAGCGATACCTGGTTGCAAAATTTCCATCGTCTTATTGTAAAGTATGAATTTCATGCAGAAAATTTCTTGGCAATGGTACAACTAGGCTTGGGTGCATCATTGCCTTGCTTGGGTATTTATGAGGTGGCGTGTATAGTCGTTTGTTTCCAACAAACTTACAACTGGACTCTCACTTGACCAGGGAGTTCCCATGTCATTTCTTTTCTATTTCTTCGCCCTGTCATAAACGATGTTGGTTTTATCCAAATTGGTTCTGAAACCTTCAAGCTGGTCCACTCAGAGCGAAGGCTCAATCGTGGGATCGTATGTCCCGGAATAGTGAACAATCTTCCGGACTCTTTGGAGCGACAAGACCTGTCGATTTTTTTTCTGAGCCCCAGTGTCATAAGGGTAGCGGTTTGGCATCAGGGAGGCCCGGCAACGAGAAAGAAAATCTAGTCGATTATGCTGACCTGCTCACTTTTGAAGAACTGTCTTACGGCCTGACTGTCGTTGTGAAGAAAATCTCAGAACTGGAATAGTCTATCGAGCAACCGCTCAATCAAACAAATGGAGACTCTCCACCTCAAAACCATGCCAGAGGACAAATTTTGCCGGGAATAGAATATCTTTACCAAGAGGACACAAGGGTGAACCATGATCAGGACAAACATCTAACTGTAGAGCCACGCTCCAAACAATGCTACCATCTTTTTTATCTCGCCGATTTTTAACCGTATTTGCAGATATGAAATATGATGGAGTGGGCTCCGATCAATACACTCAGAGCCCGCTAGTCCGCTTATCAGCTTTAGATTTTCACGACATTTGCTGCGTGCGGGCCTTTAGGACCGTCTACCACATCGAAACTGACAGACTGGCCTTCAGACAGAGATTTGAAACCGTTGCCTTGGATAGCGGAGTAGTGAACAAATACGTCGCCACCTTCCTCATTGGTGATGAATCCGAAACCTTTAGATTCATTGAACCACTTAACAGTCCCTTTTGCCATATAATATACCCTCCTTTAAAAAATTGAAAAGTTGAAGATAACGGAACTGTCATGAACAGACTACAAAGCGTCTATCTTTGCAGTTCATAATAATCAAACTTCCGAAACCCCATTTTTATTGTGGCACAGAATGCATGAAAGGTCAATATTTATTGAAAACCGGTAGCGTCTCATTTTAAAAATCCTGATTCGGAGCCCTGTTTGGACAAATCCCGGGAAAAACCGCAATGTACTATAACTCACCCATACCCCACAAGCCTTTATTGCCCGCTGACAGGAAATTCTCCCCCTCTAATACGCCAAGGCACAGTCGTTTTTTGGTAATCTATACGAACTGCTGGATACGCTGCCACTATCACTTAGTCATGGGAACAGATATGTCTTTTCAACAAGGACTTTCTGCCAGGCGGCTTTAGCCGCTTTCATATTCTGCTGTGAAACTGGTAACATTGGATAACCGTCCCAATGTTGCATGATATCTCCCTCATCATTGGTTTCTTCGTGATAAACGAACCCAGTTAGCGCAGCATAACAAACTCATCCAGGCGGAATGGGTTTATCTCTGAAAACCGAATTAGAGGGCGAAGAATCATAAAAACAATCGACGAGTTCAGCTAATACGCTTTCTGGCAGATTGCTTTTTTGTGCGCCAGGCGATTGTGCAAGTACGACATCTATGAGTTCTTGCCATTTCGAGTAGTCGTGGGTATTTGACTTGTAACTCCAATCAAAATGTCCATCGACTGCAGCAAGCACTTGCTTGAGCGTGGAGGATTGATTGCTGAACCCTCCGCAGACACACAAGCAGCAAACATGAAAAACAATACCCCACAGAGCAGGAATTTGCGATTTAAATGAACGAACATGGTCAAATTCTCCGTAGTGTTATAGTGTTAATCAACGTAAAGATGGATATGGTCGCGATGACCTCCTACCACCCAATGTTGCCCGTGTTTCTTGGTGAACGAAGGTCCGAAATTCTCGCGACGAAAAGTGTACCCTTCAAATCCTTCCTAGATATTATCAACAAAAGCATGAACGGATGGATTTGAGTTATACCTACCTATAATGTGATTGCTATTGAAACGGAAAATATCAATTGCTTTTTGTTACGTTGCATATGCCGACTTGGCATAGTGTGTGAATCGTAAGCAGAGCTGATATAGATGTGGCGCAAAACATGACCCTGCGCAATATTCGGGCGAATATGAGACGAAGAGCTTCAATGACGCGCCAATCAAACATCATTGACGACATTAGGGGCAAATTCGATTTGGACACCATTGATATTGGTAGGGACAGAAGACATTACATTGTCCTCCAGAAGATGTTCATTTAAATATGCTCGTATCACATATTACTGTTATAGAGCTGTCAATCATCATTTTGCGGTGTATTCACAGGTCGGCTATCGCCTTCAATGTGACAAAATTTCAAACGGAGACACTAACCTGAAATTCAAAAGACTTCTCTTGGTTGATATTATCCATTCTCTCTGTACCATCGGTTTCTTCAGATAGCCAGTTTGATGCTCTCCGGTTTGACCATATTTTGTTTGTCAACGTATATTTTTTTCGGTTCAAATGAGGAAAGCTCATTCTCGTTATAATTTCCGTAAGCAACGATAATAATTATATCTCCCTTTTTTCCCTTGTGTGCAGCAGCGCCATTTATGCAAATAACCCCAGAGTTCTTTTCTCCTTTTATCGCATATGTGGTAAACCGTTCACCGTTCGTGACATTGTAAATATCTACTTGTTCATAAGGAAGGATATTTGCCTTTAACAAAAGGTCCTCGTCAATGGTTATGCTGCCTTCGTACTCCAAGTTGCTCTCTGTGACCGTTGCTCTGTGGATTTTGGACTTCATCATCCTTCGCTCCATGTTAAGCCTCCATCAAATTTATGTTATCAATAAGTCTTGTTTTGCCCACGCGACAGGCAATTGCAAGAAGGGCTTTGCTTTCTATCTTGTCCAGTTCCCTAAGTGTGTCGGCATCGGAAAAACTTACATATTCTATGTCGACCCCATCTCCGGAACCGAGCAGTCGTATCACTTCTTCCCGTAGAACTGAAACATCTCTTTCACCTTCTCTGAACATTTCCTCCGCCCTTTTGATCGACGCATATATGCGCAACGCCCTCGCTCGTTCTTCCGGGCTGAGATATGTGTTTCGCGAACTCATTGCGAGTCCATCCTTTTCTCTGACCGTCGGATGCGGTACTATCGTAATGTCCATGTTAAGATCACGTATCATTTTTTCGATGATCCTGAGCTGCTGAAAGTCCTTCTGCCCGAAGACAGCGAAATGTGGTTTGACGATATTGAAAAGCTTGTTCACGACTGTGGCGACCCCCAGAAAGTGGCCTGTCCTAGTCTTTCCGCACAGGTAATCCTCAAGTCCTTTTACCTCAATGTAGGTGGAATAGCCCTCGGGATAGATGTCGTGGGCCTCGGGGAAGAAGATAATATCCGTTTTTTCCCTAATGAGGAGTCCGGCATCCCTGTCAAAATCTCTTGGATATCTACTCAAATCCTCTGTCGGGCCGAACTGAATTGGGTTGACAAAGATGCTCACCACTACAATATCTCCAAGCTCTCTGGCTTTCCTCACCAGCGCGAGGTGTCCCTCATGGAGATAGCCCATGGTGGGGACAAAGCCTATCAGCTTTTCTTTCCGCAATCCATCGGCAAGAGTCTGCATCTCTTTTACTGTCTTTACTATTTTCATATCAATGATAGGACCTGGCGTCGTCCGGGAACGTTCCTTCCTTTACCTCTTCGATATATGTTTTTATTGCAGTATTCATATCATGGCGGAGGTTCATGTAGTTCTTTACGAACTTAGGCCTGAATCCGGCGAACATCCCTAAAAGGTCCTGGATCACGAGAACCTGGCCATCACAATCGGGTCCTGCGCCTATGCCTATGGTTGGGATGGACAACATCGCCGTAATCTCTTTCCCCAAGTCTCTTGGCACACCCTCAATAACCACGGCAAAAGCGCCTGCCTCTTCAACGGCCCGCGCATCTTCAAAAAGCCTTTTTGCTTCTTCTCCTTTGCCTTGGACCTTGTGCCCCCCCATCCGATGTATGGACTGTGGGGTAAGGCCTATGTGTCCCATAACTGGAATCTCTATATCCACTATGGCCCTGATCACTTCCTCCATCGTTATACCGCCTTCGAGTTTGACTGCGTCAGCCCCGCTTTCCTTCATCATCCGTCCGGCATTCCTCTTTGCCTGCTTGATGCTTTCATGGTACGACATGAAGGGCATGTCAATTACGAGGAGGGCCTTTTTTATGCCTCTGGATACGGCCTTTGTATGGTATATCATCTCGTCGACGGTGACCGGCAGGGTATTGGGGTATCCGAGCATGACCATGCCAAGGGAATCTCCCACGAGGATACTGTCAACTCCTGCTTCGTCCACGATTGCCGCTGTCGCGTAGTCGTATGCCGTAAGCATGGTAAGTTTCTCCTTGCCCTTTTTTTCCCTGAAGACCGGTGCTGTGATCTTGTCACTCATAACGTGAACCCCCTAAAATAAAAACCTTCCGAACATAATTCAGAAGGTTTTGATAGACTAACTCTCCTTCCGTCTCAGTCCGTACAAGGATCCAAGCGGTATAGAAAAAAATTATAAACTATTTTTCCGTGAAGTCAACTATCATTTTCTCGTCTCTTTTCCGCACGGTAACGGGGTGTTGGCCGTGAAAAACGGCTATTTCACCGGGGCGCCCTTCTGTTACTCGTAACCCAGGCCTTCGGGCGCCATCAGTCAATCCATCGCACAAACCCGTCAATCCTTTCTCTCGGGATCTTGAACTTGTTTATAGGGCTATCAAGGTCCGGGTGGCCCATGGCCATCCCTATTACCACATCCTTATTGTCAGCGATATCCAAGTGGTCTTTTATCTCGCTTTCGTAAGCATTGATGAGGCCAATAGGGCACGTCCCTAGCCCGAAACCATAGGCGATAAGAGTCAGGTATCCGAGAATTATCCCTATATCCACCAGGCGGGCCTTCGAAAAGGCATTGTCAAGACAGATAATCATTGCTGCAGGGGCTCCATAGAAGTTACAGCTCCCCTCATTTATGAATTGGTCAAAGGTGAGCCTCATTTCTTCAAGGTACGGGTTCATAATCTGGAATGATTCCACCCCCCTTCTGCTGAATGTTTCCGGGAGGGACTTCACATTGCCCGGGCTGCATGAAATTCGTTTTTCCTTGTATGCTTTGATGAGCATACGGCTCAGCCGCTGCCTCTCTTCGTCCATTATAACGGTGAACTCCCAGGGCTGGAGGTTGATGGCGGACGGTGCCATGAGCGCAAGGTTGATGATTTCCTCAATTCTCTCTCTGGGGACAGGGCAGGGCTTGAAAGCTCGTATGCTTCTGCGTTCATTGATTGCATCAAACAGGTCCATCTGGTTCTCCATAGATTTTTCTGAAGCATACTCCAGCGCTTTGGGCGAAGTCAAGACGCCCCTTTTTTTTAAGCAATCCCCTCATTTGCTTCTGCAGTTTGCTTCTGCAGATAGGGATGAGAGCGTTCGGTAGTAGCGTCAGATTTCATCACCAGTGATATGGTAAGTTAATTATACCCACCCAAGGACCTCTTTCCCTGAGACAGGTATCAGGGAAATAATCCTGGACGACCTCTCTTTTCTTTTATTTTTAAGTCTTACCAGGTTCAAAGCGTGTAAAAAATATTGAGTCTCGCCAAAGATGCGTATTCTATGAAAAGTCTCTCCATAAAGAGGGCATATCTTCTTACTTATTCATAACGTCATAGAGCTACACATTATCAGGATAAGACTTCACATTCTTCAAGAGGTGCATGACATGCCGCATAGACGAAGCAGAAGAGAGTTCTGGGGATACAGAGATAGATAGACAGAGAGGGGAGAAAAAAGGAGGAATGGGCGGCGGCGGAATGACTTGAAGATAACGAGGCTATGTGATATAAATATCATTCGCAGAAATAAGGAGGCGGAAGATTATGGCATCAAACACAAAGAAAACTGATATGAGAAGAAAGAGAAAAAGAAGCGCCCAGGGCAAAAAAAGGAAAAGGGCAATGTCAAAGATGTCTACGCCTGCTTTCGCAGTGCACCCTGAAAAAAGTGAATAGTCCGACTGCATGAGGGTAATCTGAGATACGAGATAGGGCCCATCAGGCCACCCAATGAAGCATACAGCTTGCTCGTAAGATTTACAAGGAACTGTCCTTGGAATCAGTGTGCATTCTGCCATACATACAAAGGCAAGCGGTTCGAGAAGAGAAAACTTGATGAGATTAAAAGGGACATAGATACCATACGGGCCATTTGCGATGACGTGACCGGTCTTTCCAGGACACGGGGGCAGGACGGCAAGATTACGGATGACCTCGTTGACCACATTTTTTCCGATGGTAGCCGCAATGAGTGTTACAAAAGCGTGGTTGCCTGGTTGTACTTCGGAGGGAAAAACGTTTTTATACAGGACGCGAACTCCCCGGCTATGAAACCCGAGGTCTTTATTGAGGCCCTTAAATATCTTAAAGAGAACTTTCCTTCCGTCGAGCGGATAACTTCCTATGCCCGGTCGAGAACTATCGCGAAAAGGCTGACTGTCGACAATATGAAGACGATGAGGGAAGCGGGCCTCACGAGGCTTCATGTGGGGCTTGAATCGGGGAGTAACCTTGTTCTCGAAGAGATGAACAAGGGTGCGACAGAGGAAGAACAGGTAAGTTGTGGAAAAAAGGTGAAGGAAGCTGGCATTGAGCTTTCAGAATACGTGGTGCTGGGGCTCGGCGGGCGAAAATGCTGGAGAGAGCATGCGCTCGAAACGGCCAATGTGCTTAAAAAAATTAACCCTGATTTTATCAGGTTCAGGACGTTGAAGGTCCTTAAAGATATGCCCCTCTATGATAAAATAAACAGGGGGGAATTTTTTATTCCCAGCGATGAAGAGATACTTTTGGAAGAGAGACTACTCATCGAAAATCTTGACAACATAACGAGCACCATAAAGAGCGACCATGTTCTCAATCTTCTTGAGGACGTGGAAGGTAAACTTCCAGAAGACAAAGAACATATGATTTCCGTCATTGACCGTTTTCTGTCAATGAACAGCGAGCAGAAGCTCGTATACAGGTTCGGTAGAAGGTCTGGGATGTACAGGAGTCTTGACGACCTCCGGGATGAATTTTCTTACTACAGAATAAGAAAAGCTATCAAAAAAATGGAGGAGAAAGATCCCGGCAGCGTGGAGAAAACTTTGTCCCTTCTCCTTGAAAACTATATCTAACCATCTGATTGTATTTTTCCGCGTTCCCTCCTTATCTCCTCCTTCCTCGCACTTAATCTGACCCGCCATTTTTTGTTATTCGTCTTCTCGTATCTGACCCCGACCATCTTTGATATCACAGGAAAGGTGTCCAGAAAAGGCCCATAAGCTGGTACTTTGTCAGAATGCGTCCGCTTCTTTAAGCCGGTCATAGTTGACATATATACCAGTTACCTGACATAACTATCATGTACAGACAGTTCTTTTCTTTGTCTTATGGGGGCGGAGAGTGCAGTCTGAACTGCGGAAATATGCGGGTTAGGCTGGATGAACGACGGGTGTCAGCAGCACCTGGGAGTCGGACTGTCATCATCTGCAGCCGAGGATGCACGCTTCCTCCGAAGCATCCCGTTGATCACAGATGCTGCGCATCCCACCCCCACCTTGACTGTAACCGCCCCTTGCGGACAGTTCCGCTGACATGCTCCGCACTCAATACAAGCATCACGCTCCGCGATTTCGACCCTGCGATCCGATGAAAGGAATACTCGGCGAGGACACACACAGAGACACATGCCGCACCCTGTACACTTGATCGGATCAAGGGAAAGGGTCACCACATCCCTCAGATAAAGTAATTTCTCCATAACCACCATCACGCTCCCATGACCACGGCCGCAGTCCAGGCGGCAAGTCCGGCTCCGGTAGCGGCAATCTCAAGGGGTAGCGCCCATCGCATTTCCTTATAGACTCCTGAGAGGGAGGTAAAGGTAGTGCAGCCGGTAAAATTCATTGCCAGATACGCAGCCATTGCGGGAACAGAAAATATGAGGAAAAGGACCTGAAGAGTGGTCCAGTCACATCTCGCAAAACCGAGCATCAACGCAAGGGCGATGAGACCGGCAATAAACCCCTTCAAAGAGAACCGCCTACCTGGAAGCCATGGCAGGAATAGGGGGGTAAAAATGGCTCCCGCCATGATGGAAGCACTCATGGCAATGATAGCAAGAATAGTAAAGTCTCGGGCAACGGGCCACGATAGACCGGACAGGAAAAAAGAAAATACTGCAAGAGCGACTGTTGCCGGTGCGGCTATCTTTAAAGCGGCCACGAGCTCAATTGGTACCAGAACTAGGCGTTCGAAGAAAGTGAAAGTCTTTTCCCTCATCACGGATGTAGCCTTGAGCCCATTTTTTAAGAATAAGGGAATGTCTCGTGAGTCGACAGGGCCGTAAATTACCAGAAATCCTGTACGTTTTCGTACTTCATGGGCTGCCACCCCAGGGGCGGCCAGTTGGGGAAGAATCAGCTCACGGTGCGAGACCACGCGGTCCAGTTCCGATGTTTTGATGCGGTTTACCAGTTCATCGGTACCGAAGGTGCCTTTGCCCGCAGCGCACCAGACGTTGATACCGTTGGTGTCAAGGACTAAGATCCAGACATCCATGCCCGTCAAAGAGGCTCGTAGACGGTCAAAAGTCATTTTGTAGTTTGCTGTTACCATGACGGGGGATTTGGGACCAGGTCTGCCCAGCGCATAAAGGCCTGGGTCCAGCATATGGCTCATACGGCCAATGTCCCAGCGTGCCTTCCAAGACCCGACTTTATCTCTCCACTTAAGCGTGGAAGAGACGCAGGGAACAGGACCTACAGGTGAATCTGCTGGGCCGTCTACGAAAGGCTGTTCCATGCGGCAAGGACTCAACCGAGTCCGTGTTTTAGGTCCTCAACAGGGCACCTCATCTGTTCGTTTTACCGGAAATATTTCCATTATGAATAGCTTAGGATACAAGACTGGCAAGAGTCAAGAGGCAATTGAGGAAAGAATACAGGCATAGGATGGCGGATAGAATTATTATCGCTATGACTAAAAACAGGAAATTTTGGCGAGAACTAAATGGTGAGTAGAAAATACTGCTTCCAAATATTATAATGTGCATTGGGCGGATAGAACCCGTTGACTAGGAGAAGACCGGAAAACAATTGAGGAGGATATGAGAATGAAAATAGTCGGGATCGTGGGAAGTCCGAGGGGTATCAAAGGAAACACAGCTGCTTTGCTCAGGTTGGTACTTGAAGGGGCGGAGAACCGTGGAGCCTCCACAGAGGCTGTTGCCATAGAGGGACACGAGATAAAACCTTGCCTGGGCTGCGATGTATGCCACGTAAAAGGGGTGTGCCCGCAAAAAGACTCCTTCAACGAAATCAAAAAAAAAGTTATGGAGGCCGACGGCCTTGTCTTGGCGAGCCCTAATTATATATTTCATGTGAGCGCCCAACTGAAAGTCTTTATAGACCGTTGCTGCGGGGTGGTCCATTGTCTGGAGTTTGAGGGGAAATATGGCGCTTCAGTCGTCACCTCCGGAGGAGGGGACGAGGAACCGATTGGGGACTATATGAATCATTTTATGGCGATTACAGGAGCCGTTCCGGTCGGCTCGGTGTGGGCCACGATGGGCCAGATTGACGGGTTTAACTTTCCAAAGACCATAGAAACACAGGCCCGAGCTCTCGGTGAGAAACTGGTGACGGCATGGGAGAACAGAGAGACAAATCCTCAGTATGACAATATATCGTCCCAGTTTAGGGAACGTATGAAGTCATTGATGCTCTGGCGCAAACATGAATGGCCTTACGAATATGCATATTGGAAGCAACACAAGGGATTGTCTAGCTGAAATCTGCTCCAAGCTCACTTTCTTGACATGGTGCGTGGGTTGGCGCATACTTTATAATTCCAATGAAAAAATATACTCTTCACCGGGATGTTTCAAAAAAATCATTCCTAATACCTTACGAAAAGGAACTGAACGAGGAGCAGTTGAAAGTCGTTCTAGCCGAGCCAGGGCCCATCCTCGTGATCGCGGGGGCGGGAAGCGGAAAGACCAGGGTCGTTACATACAGGGTAGCGCGGCTTCTGGAAGAGCGCGTATCTCCGAACAACATCCTACTCCTTACTTTTACGAACAAGGCGGCCCGTGAGATGTTGCACCGGGTCGAGCATCTAATGAAGATAGACACTAGGTATATTTGGGGAGGGACATTTCACCACATCGGGAACATGATCCTGAGGCAGCATGGCGACAAGGTTGGTTTCAGACGTAACTTCTCCATTCTCGACAATGAGGATGCAAAGGATCTCATAGAAGTGGTGGTGAAGGAGTCGAAGATAGACAGGAAGGCCAGAAGATTCCCAAAAGGGAGCGTCATCAAGGATATTATAAGCTACTCCCTCAATACCATGACGAGCGTCAATGACGCCATAGAGGTACGATCCCCGTATTTCATTGATTTAATTGATGAGATAACATCTATCCAGGTAAAATACATAGAGAAGAAGCGGGCGGCAAATGTGATGGATTTTGACGATCTCCTCTATTACTGGCACAAACTACTCGCCGAACATGAGGATCTCCGGGAGTCTTACGCCATGGCTTTTTCAAATATCCTTGTGGATGAATACCAGGATACGAACCGGATACAGGCGGAGATTATAGATTTCATGGGCTTCATCAACAGACAAGTCATGGTGGTGGGTGACGATGCCCAGAGCATTTACTCCTTCCGGGGCGCCGACTTTCAGAACATCCTCGAATTTCCCAAGAAATATGAAGAAGCCACGGTATTTAAGCTTGTGATGAACTACCGAAGTACCCCTGAAATTCTTGGTCTCGCCAATGATTCCATATCCCAGAACAGAAGGCAGTTTACGAAGGAGTTGCAAAGTGTCAAGAAGAGTGGCGTGGTACCGGTTGTGGCGCCGTCCAGGGACGTGATCCAACAGGGGGAATTTGTCGCCCAGAGAATACTGGAACTCCGGGACGAGGGTATTCCTCTGAGGGAGATAGCTGTTCTTTACAGGGCACATTATCACTGCATGGAACTCCAAATGGAGCTTACAAGAAGGGATATACCCTTCGAGATAAGAAGCGGACTTCGCTTCTTCGAGCAAGCCCACATCAAGGATGTGATATCTTATCTCAGGGTCGTCGTCAATCCGGATGACGAAGTATCATGGAAACGGATGTTGCAGATCTACCCGAAGATAGGCAAGCGAACTGCGGAACGAATCTTCCATCATGTGAAGACCTCCGGTAACCCCATAGAGCTTCTTATATCGAAAAAGCTAGGGGAGGTATTCAGGAACATCCAGGAGGATATTATCGAGACGTGGTCGAGACTGTTCAAAGACCTGTCGTGGCTTCACACTCAGGAAGCCCCGTCGGACATGATTTCGGCAGTACTCGAACACGGATATACGGAATATCTGAAATACAACTATCCGAATTATGAGGCGAGGCTTGAAGATATAGGCCAGCTTATAAACTTCTCGACCCAGTACCATTCTCTAGAAACTTTCCTAAGCGAACTCTCCCTTATGGGGGGGTTGAGCGGGGAAGAGATTGTGCCTGCGGAAAAGGATGAAGAAAGAGTCATCCTGAGTACGGTCCACCAGGCGAAGGGACTTGAATGGAAAGCCGTATTCATCATATGGTGTGCGGAAGGAAGGTTTCCCAATCCTAAAGCCGTAGAGGAGGGAAGTGTCGAGGAGGAGCGGAGACTTTTCTATGTGGCGTCGACGCGGGCCATGGATGAACTGTATCTCTGTTATCCCCTCCTGGTGTTTGACAAGCAGGTGGGCCATATTATCCTAAAGCCGTCGAGGTTCGTAGCCGAACTCCAGAGCAAGCATTACGAGGAGTGGCAGATCACGGATATAATGTAATCGACCCGTGCGATAGTTAGACGGTGCGATCAAGGCAGGCATTAGATTAAACTCTTGAAGCGCTTAGACCTTAAGACGCAAGGAGGAATGTGATGGCCGCCAAACCCAAGAGATTCACCATTTACCTGGACACTGAATTACACTTAAGTTGTTCGGCTTAAGGAGAGCAGCGCCACATGCGCCGGTCGGCCTTGGAACCGGTTAATGAGGCGGTAAGCGCTTATCTTACCGAAGATGAGGATGATGTTACCGTCTTTGAAAGAGGGACTCCCGAGTTCTTATTATTTTATGGCAAAATGATGGAAATGTTTAAGAATGGTGGTCCATATAGAAAAAAATGAGTTCATGAATTGTAACTGTATTTTGCTTTTATTTATGAATACGGCAGAATGAAATAGAAAAACTCAATGAGGGGTAGGGCCACGAAAAAGGAACAACTCAGGACACTTATTGATGTAGTGAAAGGGTCTGTAACGCCGGATGTGGTTATACGGAACGGCAGAGTTGTCAATGTATTCACGAACGAGATCCAGGATGGTCTCATGATCGTCATAAAGGACGGCATCATTGTTTCTATAGAAGAAGACAGAGATGTGCCGTTTTATGCGGGTGCGACTGTGATTGATGGGGAGGGCCAATATCTCTGCCCAGGGTTCATTGATGCCCACACTCACATTGATGCGGTCTATCTGTTTAATGAGTTCGTTCCTTATGCGATCCGGGGAGGCACCACTACGGTAGTCACCGAGACGACTATGATTGGTACGAGTTGTGGCATGATAGGACTTCTTTCTTATCTCGACAGCACGAAAGGCTATCCACTCAAATGCTACTTTGTAGCACCTCCCCTCACGCCTCCTTTTCCTAAAATGGAGGGAGCCAAGGGGATTACGTTCAAGGAATTTTCTACCCTTCTCAAGAGAGATGATTGTCTCGGCATAGGGGAAGCCTACTGGACGAAGACCGTGGAAGGGGAGGAGAGGATTCTGAAACAGGTGGCCCTCGCACTGTCCTTGGGGAAGAGAATTGACGGCCACTCGGCCGGTGCAAGAGGAAAGAACCTCACCCGGTACCTCCTCACGGGCGTTACGTCATGCCATGAGTCGATTCAAATGGATGAGGTCGTGGAGAAGCTCAGGTTCGGCCTTTATGTCATGATTAGGGAAGGGTTTGTGCGCCAGGAACTCCCCGAGCTTCATAAGATCAAGGATCTCGCTGCGGACAAGCGAAGAGCAATGCTGGTCTCTGATTCTTTTGACGCTGTCATGCTTCTGAATGATGGATATCTCGATTCGATTGCGCGGAAAGCGATAGCCCATGGGTTCAGCCCCATGGAAGCGGTCAAGATGGTCACTATAAACCCTGCCGATTACCTGGGGTTGCGCCATGTGGGTGCCATTGCCCCTTTAAGGCATGCCGATATCGTCTTTCTCAAGGATTTTGAAAAAGTGTCCGTGGACAGGGTAATGGCTGACGGCAAAATAGTCTTTGCTGGCGAGTCTTTTATGGGGGAAGCTCCCCGGTACCGGTTTCCAGGCCATGCGATGAACACCGTTCAGGCTGATAAGGTCACTGCAGACGATTTCATGGTAAAGGCCCGCGGGAAAGATAGTGCTATCAGGGTAATCCAGGTGGCAAGTCCTACCATAACGAGAGAAATAACCTACAAGCCCACAGTGAAAAACGGATTTCTGGAAAAGAACCTTGCCGAAGATATAATCCCCGTGGCGGTTATCAACCGGAACAAAGGAAAGAAGATAGGAAGGGGCTTCATCAAGGGTACCGGTATAAAAGACGGAGCCATTGCCACCACCATCATCTGGGATTCGTGCAACATACTCACGCTGGGGAGCAGCGAAGAAGACTTGAAAGAGGTTGTCAACAGGCTTATTGACATGAAGGGCGGCATTGCGATCTCGAAGCACGGAAAGATCATCTACGAATTACCCATGCCTGTCTTCGGACTTATGTCCCTTGCAGGCATGAAGGAGATTGCAGAAGAGACGAAAAAACTTGAAGAGAAGCTGAAAGAGATCGGCGTGTCCTTCGAAAAGCCGCTTCTCGCTATCCAGACGATCCCTTTCACCGGGCTTCCGTTCCTTCGGATCACGGACAAAGGTCTGGCTGACATAAGAAACAGGAAACTGGTTTCATTATTTTTACAGGAGGACCGCTGATTGCAGTGAATTCCTTTTTGGCAGATGGCGGGACCGGGAGCCTGAGTCTGCCTGGGATATTGAAGAATAAGTCACTTCCATTCTACCTTGTCCTCAGGGCCTGATTTATCAAGACTGGTTACGTATCTCCAGGATTCATGAACGCCGGACATAGTGGTGGCAGGAAAAAATGGTGGCCGCAAGAAATAACCCTCAGGAATCCAGACTTGATGGATCCAGTTTCCTCTCTGAAAGAGAACGGTTCAAGGCGTTCAATGTCCACTGGGGACTCATCGTAATGCTGATGTGATTGATTATGCAGACATATTTATCGTCCATGTCTATTGCCAGGAATTATGAAGTGTTATCTTACCAGACTGCCCCGATGCGCTCTGGCTCTGGACCCGCTGGATCACCTCGTGTATGCATCGGGCTTTGAATATATGATGATGTTTTTTGCCAACACACATCACCTAATATGGTGGGAGGAGGGCAGGATAATCAGCTTTTTTTAAGGTTTGGTTCTGGTTTTTGCCCGGCTGGTGGAGGTCGGTTTGCGGCGCATAAATTGTGATTGTCGAGGCTTAAGCCCCTCACCGTTCCTATTTTTTGTGATACGAGTGTGGACGGCTTCTGGAATCTGAATGGAGGCGCCTTCCGAGTGAGTGGGCTTCCTCAGTGTAGTTAAATATCGCCAAGCCTAGTGTTTTTGGCGCTGGCCATCGGCCAGAATCTCTTACTCATTGCTGCTAGCTGGCGGATGAGCCTACCATAGGCAACCATTGTCACCCCGCCTATTATTTTCGGATGGGAGACGCTTTTCTCATGCCTTATTTACCGCTTGGTTTTATGGCCTTTTGGGTTCCTTCTTTCCTTGAAGCAGTTCTCTTGGGGTCATGTACGCAGTTGGGATTTTGGGGTTTATAAGCCTTCGCCTAACCCGCTCTGCCACCGATTAAGCCGTTACAAGCGGATAACGCTGGTCTCGTGGAGGTTTTTATGAAGGGCAGGTTTTACTTGGGGGAGCCAATTTTATGTTCTGTCCCGGCGGTAAGCCTTTTTATGTTACCTAAGTGCTTCAGGATGATAAGAGAGCCTATGGCGAGTGACAAATATACATATATGGGGTCGGCCTTGAGGCTGTAAAGGATCAAAGGCATGACTGCGGTCCCGGCGATGGATCCTGCGGACACATACCGCCATTTCAGGAGCACAAGAACGAAGACAACGAAACTGAGGAGTATGGCTATAGGAGTGAGGGCGAGATAAACTCCGAGAGCGGTGGCAACGCCCTTGCCGCCCTTGAATCTGAGAAATACAGGAAAAAGGTGGCCCACAAAGGCAGCAAAGCCGATTGCGATGACCAGAACAACTGGAAAGCCGGCGCGGAGGGCGAGAAAGGTTGGGGCGAAGCCTTTTGCCATGTCTCCCGCGAGTGTGATGATGCCTGCCACTTTCCCTGCGGTTCTCATCACGTTGGTCGCGCCTATGTTCCCGCTTCCCATGTTTCTGGGGTCCTTTCCTCTTAACTTTGAGAGGATCACGCCTACTGGTATTGAACCGACGATGTAGGCAGCGACGACAAAGGCGGCTTCATACATGTCGTAAGGATAGTAAACCAAGGATGTCTTGTCAATCTATTTGCCATGCTCCACGGATGGACGCGCAGCGTCATTTAATATCCCTGCATATTGGTTATGTAATTACGGAGCAGTATTAAATACTGCAAAAATCAGATTTCTATGGAAGGCGAATATCTTATGCTGATGACGCACTGGTATGGCATGCACAGGATGTATGCACAATGTTTCTTTTTGCCGTTATTCTGTTTTCCAATAGTTCGCCTGCTTTCACTGAGACAAATTAGACCGCCTCCACCGGGCGACCTGTTTCAATGAGATGGAAGCTAGATCCCCAGCAAGAGGACAGACCGGGACGGCGAGTTTCAAGCAGGCACTAAATGGTCTAACCGAGATTTGTCACGACAACCAGCAGTTGTGCCCTCATTGATACCCTGCTGACCTTATGTGGAATAGGGGCACCTCCCAAAGCTGATTGCATCTATCCGTGGCGAGTCATCATGGCTGATGTAGACACCAAGGGTGTTGTGTGAGATACAGCGACTGGTGTCTTCCGGACAAAAACGAACTTGTGGGTCTCTTTTACCACTCACAGAAAAGTCTCCTATCCTGCCGTCCCTTCTAGATGTACTTGATGCGGCCGACATGACATTTACAACCTTGGTGAGGCAGGTAAATTCAGTACCGTAAATTTTGTGAGTTCTTTCACAGTGCTCATATCGCCGTCCTTCACGAGAAACTTTGGATAAGATTGCTTTTGTTGTCGCCGCGACAACAAACAGGACACGAGACGATGGACAGGTAACAAAACCTGACATCAACTTGACCTCTCTTACGGATGATACCGCTCATTTTGCCATTTCCCGCTCTAATGACAAATGCGTGGCATTATCTGTTCCGTACGTGCTGAAGCCGAGGAAGGGTTGTCAGTTCAGAGTAACATTCTTCCCCAAGCAGCACCCCGCAAGGAGAAGCAGCCCCAGGCAACCAGGAGAGCCATCCTGGCGGTTTCTTCGGACGATCTCTCGTCACCTTAGGTTCGCATAACGCTACAGGGCAAGGCGGGCCATGATCACGAAATCTGTTGACATTTGGAGCGGATATGAGTAAAATGCATCCCTTAAGCAACAGGAAACGGAGGCGTTTATGGCAAGAGTTTGTGAAATATGCGGTAAAGGCAAACAGATCGGATACAATGTGAGCCATGCGAACAACAAGACAAAACGGGAATGGCTCCCTAATCTACAAACAGTACACATAGTAACAAATGGGGTAACAAAAAAGACGAGACTTTGCACAAAGTGCATCAAGAAGGGCAATTTCAAGAAAGCTGTCTGATCCCTCATTGTACCCCGTATTTTCCGCAAAAAATATTTTCTTTTTTCCGGCTTGGGTGTGACGCTGAGGCATTGAAGGGAATGACTTATCGGTGTGAGGTTTGCTTATCTTCCATGCCTTTTGCCGGCATATAGCTGGTTTACACTGTACCCCGAATCCTTTCGACCGCCCTTATTCCTTTAATCTTCTGTATTGATTTGATCAATTTCTGCAATTGGGACATATGGCCTACATCAATCTCATAGAGAGCAGCAGCCGACCTGTCTGGGTAGGACATGGCTTTGGCGCTACGTATGTTTATCTTGGCCGATGACAGAATATTGCTGATCTCGGTAAGAAGCCCCTTCCTGTCGTCTCCCGATATTCGCAGTTTTACGGGATAGGTTAGGTCTTTGTTTAGTTCCCATGACACCTTGATTGTTCTCTGCTCGTCAAAGGTGTGGACGTTTGGGCAGTCCTCGACATGCACGGTAAGCCCACGTCCTCGCGTGATAAAACCGAAGATTGAATCTCCTGGAATAGGGTTGCAGCACTGGGCCAATTTCACCACGAGCCCGTCCACGCCTTCAATCTTGATAGAAGTGTCCTTGGTTCTTTTAATGGTGTGGATCAGGTTCTTTAGTCTGCTCGGTTTTTTGCTTTCCGGAATCACCTTGCCCAGTACGGTCAGTGCAGTGTAGAGACCATAACCAACACTGGCAAAGAGGTCATTTTCGGTTTCAAAACTGAAATCTTTCGCTATAGAAAGAAGTTCGTCAGACTTGAACATTTTATTGAAACTCATGTCGTGCTTGGCAAGCTCCTTCTCAATTAGTGCCTTGCCCAGTTCAATACTTCTTTCTCGTTGTTCCGTTTTGATCCACTGTCTGATCTTCATTTTCGCCTTGGACGTGGCGACGAAGCCCAGCCAATCCTTACTCGGTTTGTGGGTCGAATTGGTGAGAATCTCGATTGTGTCTCCGCTTTTCAGCGCATATCGGAGGGGAACGATCTTGTTATTCACTTTTGCGCCGATGCACTTGTGCCCCAAATTCGAATGAATCGTATAGGCGAAATCGACTGGCGTTGCGCCCTTGGGAAGTTCTCGTACATCACCTTTAGGTGTAAACACATAAACTTCGTCCGGAAAGAGGTCAATCTTGAATACCTCCATGAATTCCTTACTATTTTTCAGATCCTGCTGCCACTCTATGATTCGCCGAAGCCACGCGAAGATCTTGTCTTCTTTTGCGTCAAAGACCGTTCCCTCTTTGTATTTCCAGTGGGCGGCTATCCCCTCTTCTGCAATTTGGTGCATCTCATGAGTTCTTATCTGGATTTCGATTTTTTCGCCGTAGGGTCCTATCACTTTTGTATGGAGGGACTGGTACATATTTCCTTTAGGCAGGGCGATATAGTCACTGAATTTACCGGGAATAGGCTTAAAGAACGAATGGATGTAGCCCAGGGTCTCATAACATTCCTTTATGGTATCCACAATTATCCTGAATGCAGTCAGGTCATAGATATTATCGATATTTACCCCTTGGAGAACCATCTTCTTGTAAATACTGTAAAACCTCTTGGCCCTTCCTGAAATTTCCGCCATGATGCCTACTTCGGCCAGTTTGGTCTTTATGAGGTCTTTTACCTCAGTGATATACGTTTCTTGTTCCTTCTTCTCTTTTGTTATTTTTTCTTTTATTAGGTCGAATTCGACGGGTTTGATATACTTGAACGATTCATCCTCAAGCTCTCCTTTGAGCCATTCAATGCCAAGCCTGTGGGCAAGGGGGGCATAAATATCGAGAGTCTCTCTGGCGATCTTTATCTGCTTGTCTCTGGGGAGAAAGTTGAGAGTCTTCATGTTGTGATAGCGGTCGGCAAGTTTTACGAGGATAACCCTTATATCCTTGCTCATTGCAAGGATCATTTTCCTGTAGCTCTCAACCTTCGAATCCTCTGAGGCCTTCATCTGTATCTTACTGATCTTTGTTACCCCGTCGACAAGTTCGGCAATCTCCTTACCGAAGTAAAGCTCAACCTCTTCCTTACTTACATAGGAATCTTCAATGGTGTCATGGAGGAGTCCGGAGACCACGCTCTGAACGTCGAGGTTCATTTTTGTGAGCGTATAGGCAACCTCCAGTGGATGGATAAGGTAAGGTTCACCCGAAAGCCGTGTTTGACCTTTGTGGGCCTTGGCGGAGAAGATATACGCCTTCTCAATCATAGGTATGTCGGCGTCGGGGTTATATTTCAGGATTTCGTCAACAATGTCGTTAAGCCTGATCATCTTTTTACCTACTGCAACGGGCAATAGTGTACCCATTTTATTCAGTTCTCATCAATAAAAAGAAAAGCTACACATATTCCCACTATACCATAACATAAGCAAAGGAAAATCACAATAAGGAATGTGGAGCGCGGAAGAGGAAACGCAGAGTGTGACGAAAACAGGTGACAAGGCAAAAGTTTGATTCAGGTCTTTCAGCCTCTTTAGGGCAGGCATGACAGAGAGGATGCGCAGGCATATTAACAGTGAGTGTGTAAGGCGTTTTTGTTTTCATGCGATGGTTCGACTCAAGCAAATTGCAAACTCAAAACCAGCCCAACACCCCTTAAACATCTAGGCCCTTCCATTTGCCCTTCCATTTGCGGTACTATATGCGCATGCTAAAGGGAGAGGGGCGTACCCATCTTGATATCAAGGGTCAAATTGAAAGGATAACTTACCAGAACGACGAGAACGGCTACACGGTCGCCAAAATGAGAGTGCAGGGTCGTGGAGGACTGGTGACTGTCGTTGGAACCCTTTTTTCCGTGAGCGCCGGGGAGATGCTTGAACTGAGCGGTTACTGGGACAGCCATCCCCGCTGGGGCGAGCAGTTCAAAGTGGTCTCATTCCAGACCATCCTTCCCGCTACTGTAAAAGGGATAGAGAAATATCTCGGCTCCGGTATGATCAAAGGAATAGGTCCTGTAATGGCAAAAAGGCTGGTAGCCTGTTTCAGCGAGGAGACCCTCCAGGTTATCGAGGAAAATGTGGAAAGGCTTCAGGAAGTCCCTGGAATAGGCATGAAGAGGATCGGGATGATTAAAGCGGCTTGGGAAGAGCAGAAAGATATACGGGACGTGATGATCTTCCTCCAGGGCCAGGGGGTAAGCCCTGTCTACGCAGTGAAAATATACAGGCAGTATGGGAAGGAATCGGTAAACGTGGTTACGGAGAACCCTTACCGGCTTGCCACAGACATATTTGGCATAGGCTTTCTCACGGCTGACAGAATTGCAGCGAAGCTCGGAGTGGCGAAGGACTCGCCTCTTAGGGCAGAGGCAGGTATTCTCTATGTGCTAAACCAGCTTTCCGACGACGGCCATGTCTATTATCCTTACGGACCGTTGGTCAAGAAGTGTTCGGAAGTACTCGAAGTGCGGGAAGATGTGTTACCCCTGGCCTTTGAGAGAATCGACCGGGAAAGAAAAATCGTGATAGAAGGGCCTGCTGTGCTTCCTCCAGGGCAATGTCTTCTGCCTGATGAAGATGACCTCACGCCTGTCTACCTTGGCCGTCTTCACGTCTCGGAAACAGGTATCTCGGCGCGTCTCATGGCCATTATGGAATTTAAGAAACAGCTCCGCCTCATAAACGTGGACCAGGCCGTAGACTGGGTCCAGCGCGACCTAAAAATAGCCCTTTCTTCCCAGCAGATTGATGCAGTCAAGGCTTCGGTCAACAGTAAGGTCATGGTGGTCACCGGTGGCCCTGGTACAGGAAAGACGACCATAATCAACGCGATCATAAAGATTTACCGCAAAATGGGTCAGAGGACCCTTTTGGCAGCCCCCACCGGCAGGGCGGCAAAAAGAATGATGGAGACTACCGGCCAGGAGGCGAAGACGATACACCGGCTTCTTGAATTTAGCCCCGGCAGCGGGTCTTTTAAGAAGAATGAGACGAACCCCCTTGAGGCTGATCTTATCATTATTGACGAGACTTCCATGGTCGATACGGTACTCATGTATCATTTTCTCAAGGCTGTTCCGGTAAAAGCGACTTTGATTCTTGTGGGTGATGTGGATCAGCTTCCCTCCGTTGGCCCAGGAAACGTCCTTAAAGATATTATTGCCTCTGGATGTCTTCCCACCGTGAGGCTCAACGAGATATTCAGGCAGTCGAGGCGGAGCATGATCATCGTGAACGCTCACCGGATCAATAATGGCGAAATGCCCTTCTTTACTCCCGACGAAGATCGCCTCCACGATTTCCGTTTCTTGGTTGTAGATGAACCGGAGGAAGCCCTCGCAAAGATCGTAAACCTCTGCAAGGACGATGTCCCTTCGCGGTTCGGGTATCATCCGGTAAGAGACATCCAAGTGCTGACACCCATGCACAGGGGGGTGGCCGGCGTGGCAAATTTGAATATTGAGCTCCAGAAGACCCTCAATCCAGGAGGAGATGAGATCGTGAGGGGAGGGAAGACGCTCCGGGTTGGAGATAAGGTCATGCAGATCCGGAATAATTACGACAAGGACGTCTATAATGGAGATATTGGCACCATTGTCAAGATAGATCATGAAGAGCAGGAAGTGAGAATTGATTACGACGGTAGGGTCACTGTATACGAGTATATGGACTTAGACGAAGTCGTCCATGCCTATGCCACCTCTGTTCATAAATCGCAGGGCAGTGAATACCCAGTGGTCATCATTCCCGTACTCACTCAACACTTCATGCTTCTCCAGAGAAATCTCCTCTATACTGGCATCACGAGGGGCAAGAAATTGGTGGTTCTGGTGGGCACGAAAAAGGCCCTTGCCATTGCTATTAAGAACAACAAACCGCAAAAGCGGTACACCAGGCTCAAGGAACGGCTCAAAGCAAACAAAGATACGAATGTACCAGTTCCGAAACTCCAGGTGTTTTAACGCGGGCAAGAGCTTTCCTGTAAGCCTCTGCCACCCGCCTCAACTGCTCTTTGCCACAAGGGATCCTCATGCTCCTTGGAAAGTATCCACAGGTTTTAACTGTCTATGTGCGAATCAGATCTTTTTATCGCATAAGGTCAACGCGCCTCTTTCCTTGACCGTCTTACTGAAGGTTGGAATGGCCACGGTGCCATATACGCTCAATTTTAGAATCGGATAAACATACACCGAAGGGTCAGGGAGTAGCAGGGAGATATATATAGAATTTCCTTCCCGACCGACCCGTCTCAATAAAAACCAGTTTCAGGCTACCGCCTATTATACTGGACGAAGAACGGGGCGTGGTTACTGGTGAATATGGGGGGATCTCGACGGATTATGGGAGCTATGGCCGGGTGCCTCTTAAACTCCTTATCTAGGAATATTCTGACTTCCCTCCTCCCCCACCCCTTCGGATGCACGAAATCACTGTACAAAGAGAGATTGCCTTCGTAGAATTCTCCCGTATTGAGCCGTTTCCCCTCCTCTGAATTTACGGGCATATTGAAGATGGCCACATTCAAGAAGTCGATACAGTCCGCATGGTCTGCGCTGAATCGGAGCGTCTTCCTCGCCTCTTTTTCTGTCTCCGACGGAGTTCCGAAGAGAAGGTAAACATAAGTTGCAATACCCACATCCTTAAGAGTCGTCAGGACCTTTGATGCTGTTGCCAGGTTGCTCCCTTTCTGCATGGCCTCAAGGACTCCCTGGTCCCCTGATTCGAGGCCGAGCTTGAGCATAACGCAGCCCGATATTTTAAGGGCATAGCAGAGATCAGGGTCTGCAAGGTGCTGAGTAATCCTTGCAAAACCGTACCATGGCGCACCGGGGGGATTCTTCGCCAAAGTCCTCATTAGCGAAGGGCTGATCGCGTTGTCTGTGATGTGGATCATGGAGGGCATGACCTTTTCGGAAAGCTCTCTCAAATCCAAGGCAACCGACTTGTCGGCCGTTTTTACATAGAGGCTCCCTTCCGCCTTTTCAGGACAGAACGCGCACTGGTTCCAGTAGCAACCGGAAGAGGCGCTGTAGGGGAGGACTGCACGAGGGGACAGATAGCGGTCCATGGGCAGGTCGTCGTAGACGGGAAGGATATGTGGCCGGGCGCTTGCTTCTTTGCCGGCTAGAGAAAGGAGCGGCTTCTCACCCGGGCCTGCGATGAGGTGATCAACGAGCCCCCCGAAGAGATTGGACCACCCAGGCCTCTTCATCCAGGAAGTGACGAGACCTCCTCCCAAAACTATCTGCATATCGGGATGTTTTCTCTTGAGATAGCCGATCATGGCAAACGCGGTGAGGGCCTGGCTCAGGTAATTAAGAGAAAATCCTGCAAAGGCGGACTGCTCCTCTTCGATAATCCCGGAAAGCCTTTCACGGAAATATGGATAGAACGGATTGTTTTCGGGCTCTTCCGCCGCCCGTATAAGGTCGGCGCTCTTGACTGGAGAAAGAGATGTATTTCGGTAATTGCCGAGCCCCACATGGACCCCTTTCTCCAGCGCTGCCATTTCGAGTACTTTATTTACATCGAAAACCACTCTCCGGTAACGGTCGGGAGTTGAGTAGATCAAGCGGTCTCTCAACGAGGAAAGATTCTGCTCCATATTCTTCACCGCCCGCTTTCCCCACGTATCATAAGGGTTCCGGTCCATTCCAAGGAGGAAAAGAATTCCCTCCAGGTTTGCATCAACGAGCCGGCATGCCACGCCGTGGGCACGGCATGCGCCCATAAGTCTTGCCATGCCGGGAGGCGGTTCGGAAGGTTTGACAATTGGAGGGTGGATCAGGATCATAGTTTTTACAAAGTACTCCAGTGTAGAATAAGAAACTTACACAGTCAACCAAGATAAGAATAGTCGCTGTATTTTCGCGAGATTATGGTCACAGTCAAAACATGCATTTAAATCGACTCGCGTGAAGAAACTGCAGATGCTAAGTATGATTCCCCTTAAGAAGTTTCTGTATTGCTCTCAAGTTTATCTGTTTTTTGTTTGAATGATAATTTATTCAGGCGGGACGAGGTATGGAATGGAAATCTGAGGAACACTCGAAATATCGCATTCTTGTTGCGTACGATAACGTGGCGGCCTTAGGAGTTACTGGCGGCTCAAATCGGATGATAGGCTGTGAGAGGATATTCCAGTTATCTTTCTCACTGTGCATGGTGCAGCCATGAACAAATCCAGGTTATTCGGAACGGGCGCCGCGGATTTAAAGTCCGTGGACGTCACTGCCGGCTACGAACTCATGCAAAAGTTTGGAATTTCCTGGCAACGGACTGAAGTCAGCAGGAAAGAATGGTCTCGTGACGGTATATCTTGAGACAGGCACTGAATTTGCTTGAATCTTCCGTGAGTGACAATGGCCCGGCATAGTCCCAGACCGCCTCGGGAAAATATTCGATGAATTTGGCCAAACTGAAGGCGCGGCCGGATACAAGACTTATTCCGAAGGGTTGGGTTTTACTTTTTACAAGTTGGTGGTGGAAACCCATGGCGGGCGGGTAGGCATGGAAAGCACACCTGGCAACGGAAGTACTTTCTGGTTTGAGTTCACGAGAAATCCATGATGTGGGCCGTCTTTTTTGCAAGAATGGGAACCGATAGGATGATTCCTACGGAATGCGCCAGCTTCTTTTTGTTCATGATACAATTTTCCGGAAAATATGGTTATAATTAGCTTGTAGCTGAGTCAAATATCAGGAGGGGTTAATGAAACCATCTTTCATGTACGTACTTCTTTCCCTTGTTTTGTTATCCATTTCAGGCTGTGGGTACAATGCTATGCAACGGAATGAGGAAGCGGTAAAGGCCGCGTGGGGAGACGTGGAGGCATCGTATCAGCGGAGGAACGACCTCATCCCCAACCTGGTGGAAACGGTGAAAGCTTACGCAAAACACGAACGGGAAACCCTTCAGACCGTTACGGAAGCGAGGGCGAAAGTAGGCAGCATTCAAGTCGGGAAGAATATAACCGACGACTCCACGGCGCTGGCTCAGTTTCAGCAGGCCCAGTCCTCCATGGCGAGCGCTCTGTCCCGTCTTATGGTTGTGGTGGAGAAGTACCCGGACCTGAAGGCAAATCAAAACTTCAGGGACTTGCAACACCAACTGGAAGGCACCGAAAACAGGATTAACGTGGCAAGGGTGCGGTACAACAGAGCAGTGCAGGAGTTTAACGTCTCTGTACGAACATTTCCCAACAGCTTAACAAACAGCCTGCTCCTTCACCTCCAATCAAAAGAACCTTTTAAGGCTGAAACAGGGGCGGAAAAGGCGCCGCGGGTGACATTCTGAGTGAGGAAAATAAGAAACAAGAAGCTGGAAATGAAAAATAGCGGGACAACAGTGGTCTTGGGGAAAACCAGACCGGTTTGGAGATGCTTTTTGGGTGTCGTGTCTGTTCTCTTTCTTTTGTGCTTCATTGTTCTTACTCCCAACTGCATGGCTCTTGATGTGCCGCCGCTCAGAGGCTATGTTAATGATTACGCGGGGATGATTTCGCCGGCGGCTAAAGTGAAGATCGAAACGGAGCTCCGTAATTTTGAGCGGTTCGAATCCACACAGATTTTCATCCTCGCCATCCCCAACCTCCAAGGGGAGTCCCTGGAAGATTACTCTATCAAGGTGGCCGAAAACTGGAAGGCAGGCCAGAGACTCAGGGATAACGGCGTTCTTCTCCTGGTAGCGAGGGCTGATCGCAAGGTCAGGATTGAGGTGGGCCGCGGTCTTGAAGGGCGGCTTACCGACATTAACGCGGGACAGATTGTGGACCTCGTGATCAAGCCTAGATTCAGCAAGGATAATTTTGACGAAGGCTTCGCCGCCGCCGTCTCGGCAATCATTGACGCCACGAGGGGCGAGTTCAAGGCTCAGCCGCGCATTGCCCCGCAAAAAGGCGACTCTTTTTCGCCTTTCTTTTTCCTCTTCATCTTTGGCGGGATTGCGTTGTTGTTCATATCCGACATTTCCCGTGCCCTGGGCGCCATAACAGGCGCGATAGGCCTGCCAGCACTGATCTACTTTACCCTTTTCCCCTTGGGGATTATCCCACTCATCATCCTCGGCCTTGTGGGGTTCGCCGTCGGACTTTTTTTGCCCATGCTTTTTTCCGGTTGGGGCTCAGGCAGAGGCTTTGGGGGACCATGGGGAGGCGGTAGCGTTGGCGGCATGGGCGGATTTGGCAGAGGCGGTGGTTTCGGAGGCAGAGGCGGTGGTTTCGGAGGCGGAGGCGCCTCAGGAGATTGGTGACGAGACGCTCTCTGATATTTACCCTTTCTTTGGATTCCGAAAATTTTTTGGGAGACATGGCAGCATGCCCACCGCGATGTCAAGTAAGAGGGGAGGGAACGACAGGTTTATAGTCAAGTCTTTGGATTCCGCGTCAGGTGTGGAATGACGGCAAAAATACCCACCTGCCAATGCGTCACATTTAAAGCATTTAAGGGTCTGTGACCAAAGAACAGGCAATATCTAGAAAGCTTATTCTTGCCTCTCAGAACTCAGAGCCAGCTTTTCTCTTCCATGATGTTCGTTATACTCTGTCCATGGGTCCATTTTTTGTTCTTTTGGTGCCATCCTTGCTCGTTTGAGACAATTCCTGCTCCTTGGGAGGTTTGATAGCCAGAGGGATCATTCCATTGTCACTCTTGAGTCTGGCGGAGCGTACTGGTTCGGGGAAATCTCATAATTTACGATCTCGGTGACAGAAAAGTAGTTATAAGGACCAAGGGAACCTCCTGTCAGTCATTTCTGAAAGAGGTGGTCCAAGGTAACTGCAAAACCAAGGGGCTTGTTGCCATTGAGTCTGATAATGGTACCATGTCCTGGACATGGGTGGCAGATTCAAGGCAGTTTTTTCCACTAAGCGCTCACTGATTAAGGATGCCCCGGAAGTCCTCTCGGACAGTTTCAGGGCGCAATCCCGAAGATTGGTCAGCGTTCGAGAAAAAATTCGTCCTTCTCGCTACCACCCGCATCTTTTGTGACGAAAGAATAGCCAGCTTTCTTTCTGGTCACTACGATGTAGCGGAAAAGGTCGCTGTCTTTCGGAAAGAACTTGGAGTTCCCCCCGCACGCCGCGCTGATCACGTAAATGATTCCATCTTTCTCATGCCTTAAATAGAGATGATCATGACCCGCCGCCACAAGGGCGACCCGCTTCTGCGTGAAGAGTTTATGGAGTCTGTTCCGCTCCTCCTTGTGTCGGTCAAGCCCGTGGCCGCTTATCAGAGGATAGAGGGGCTCGTGAAGGAACACAAACTTGTACTTGAATGACCTGCTGAGTTCCGTTGTGAGCCAGTCGAACTGCTCTCCCGCAACCATACCCTCTTCGCCGGGAAGCTCGGTATTTAGGATCACAAAGAGCGTGTCTCCGTCCGAAAAGGAGTAATAGAGCTTGGGAAAGAACCGGAAATAGACTGAAAGAGACTGTTTCCCTTTGATGTCGTGGTTACCGGGTGCAAAATACATTGTCTTGTCGGGTCCTGTGATTTCGAAGAATTTCCTCCACTGGTTCAGGTTTCCCGGGTTATGTATGGCGTCACCTGTATGAAAAATCATGTTTATATTTTGTCTCTCAATTATGCGAATGAAGTTTTGGTATACCGAGTCAGCGGAACCGATATGGGAGTCGCTTATAATGGCAAAGGTTGTTGGCTCCGCTAGGGCAAAGAACGGGAAAAATACAAAAAACAGTATGGTGAGTAATGTAGTTCTTCGGTTTCTCATCATTAAAGTCTCCAGACGATTCCACGTTGGCGCACCGCAATGTGCTTCACCAAGCAGATACCTCCCGGACACCTCCTTTGGGCGTGACTGGAATCACTATACAACAAATGGAAGGAGAATAAAATATCCCGGAATCCCCTAAATAGGCCCTGCACTCTCCCGTTGTCTTGAGCATGACCCGCCCATTCGCCTGCTTTGCGTTGTCGAATCGAGTAGATGTGTCCATTATAAGCCCCCGTCCTTTCCTGTAATTTAGATAAGCAGTTTTACAGGCTTTCTTATCTACCCGGGCGCTGGTAATCAGAATGGAGAAGGGCAATGCTCCCCTAATGGCTGTCCTGTAGCTTAACAATTTTTTCTCTTCGCCATGTCGGTTACTTCAGATTCGAAGCGCATCTTTTCGGAGGTATCCCATATTGCTTTGAGGCGAGATGTGCAACCCCTTTCCCCGAGCGGACACGACGTGAGGTCCTTGTCAATCAGTGACATTATACGTTTCCACAACGTGAGCAGAGGAACGTTTTGAACCGGAACGATACGAAACTGTCCATACGATTATGAATCGGTATGACCCGTGGATTTCCAGAGATCCTTGTTTTGTTAGGGGCGAGCTGTAACATGACAGAAAGAAGCTTCTCGCAGACCGTACGTAAGGATCTTCCCCGGCCTTTGATGTATGCCGAGCATGGGGTCCCTTGGTTCTCTGCAGTAAGTCGCCAAGTGCATCCAAGCGGGTGTCTTTGTCATGTCGCTACCGGTCCGTACCGGGAAGCCCAACTCTGTCGCCGGGGTTGCTTTGAATGACTGTTATTTTTCAAAATGTGATATAGGGATATACTAAGGCTATTTTATTTCTATTGTTTCGACCTTATTTATGCAGATTAACCTCATAGTTTTTTCTTGTCTGACATGAGAAAATCTTTTTTGTGTTTTGGTTTTTGTTTTGACTTATCTATAAAAACTCTCTCGGCGGTGACGTCGGTTTCTTGCTGTCAAGGGGGTAATTGTAACTAGGTGAAATAGTTGGCCATATGCACAAATAATTGTAGCAGACGATATCAATAGAACGTCTGCAAATTTTGTTTCATAAAATAAATATTTACACTATCGCCTGGAATATTGCATTAACTATGATATCCTTTTTACTAAAGCACATAAACAGAAGCGAGGTGTGATCCGCGAGAGTAAGTTATAATAGACTTTTCAAGCTGTTTATCAATAAACAACTTGAAAAAAAGTGAGTTGTGCAAGAAGGCGGGCATCAGCACCGCTTCAGTAAGCAAAATGGCGAAGGGCCAAAATCTTACGGTTGATGTTCTTGCTCGTATATGCACTGCGCTTGATTGTACGATGGACGATATTGTAGAAATCTTAACGGGTGCGGAAGCGAATAATCATTTATCCGAGGAAGAAAAAATATGATTGGTGTTATTATCGGTGACATTGTTGGCTCACGATTCGAGTGGAACAATATTAAAACAAAAGATTTCGATTTTTTCACATACCGCTGCGAGTTTACAGATGACAGCGTTATGACGCTTGCCGTTGCCAGCGCCCTTCTTGAGGCGAGCGACAATTATGATAACTTGAGCGATCTTGCTACGAAATATATGCGTGAGATGGGCAGACTATACCCGAACTGTGGTTACGGTGGTATGTTCCGACAATGGATATACTCCGATAATATGGGACCTTATGGCAGTTTTGGCAATGGCGCGGCAATGCGTGTATCAGCCTGTGGATTCGCTGCCAAAAGTCTTGACGAAACGAAAATACTTTCAAGAAAAGTTACTGAGGTTACGCACAACCATCCAGAAGGCATTAAAGGAGCTGAAGCCACCGCAATTTGCATTTATTTAGCGCGTGAAGGAAAAAACATCCTCGAAATACGCGACCATATAGATGAGTATTATTATCCGATGAATTTTACGCTTGATAGCATCAGGGAAAGTTACCAATTCAACGAAACCTGCCAAGATACCGTACCACAGGCGATCATGGCATTTCTCGAATCCACTGGTTTTGAAGACGCTATCCGCAACGCCATCTCCATCGGCGGCGACAGCGACACGCTCGCAGCCATTACCGGCGGAATTGCGGAAGCCTATTACGGTGTTCCCATCGAAATATGCAAACACGCTTTGACTTTCCTTGATGAACGGCTATTGAAGATATTAAGCAATTTTGGAAATACCTACCCACTTGCGTTGGAAAAAATAGTGCCTTGAAAAACGTCAAGGCAAATGGATGCCAGCGTAGGGTTAAAGGCGAATCACTAGACGAAATAATGCAGATATCCCTTTTGCCGCTGATGATGATTTTGAAGCATCAATCTCCAACCATGCAGAAACCACAAGCGAAAAATGTTCCAGCATTTATTGGTTTCGTGAGATAAAAGCAGAGTGTCATGTCATGGCCCATACGCCCTTAGTGATGGACTTCCATTTCCTTTCCTGAAAATCGTTCCAATAGCCTTTAGGCCCCTGTTCACCCTCTCCTCTCCATGGGTATGAACTCGGAAGCTTCATGGCGTTGACGTCAGGAAGTAATCAAGCAGGTATCAGTCGTGCAACAGATATCGACCATGCCGTGTTTAAGCATCTGTGCTTGGCAAAGCGCTCTAGACGGATGCGCCGATGCCCCCATGAATTTGCCTCGTATAAGATATCATTCTTTATAAGGCTCGATAATACCTTTTTCCATGAGTAGGCCTACCTCTTCCCGTGCCCTCCTTATCTTCGACTCGGCAATGGTAAAAAGCTCTTTTTCGCTTAAGCGGAGCCGTGCTACACCCTGTTCTATCGCCTTCTTTGCCACTGCTACCGCCTCACGGGGGAAGACTTCCCACTCGTCCATGGTGGGAAGGAGATAAGTCTCTGAAAGCCCTTTATCCTCAGCGCATTTTGCGAGTTCGTATGCGGCGGAGATGCACATCTCATCAGTGATCGTCCTTGCCATTACATCAAGGGTTCCTCTGAAGATCGCCGGGAATCCTATCGAATTGTTCACCTGATTGGGAAAATCGCTCCGTCCTGTGGCTACTACTCTCGCGCCAGCGTCTTTGGCATCCCAGGGCCACATTTCGGGAATGGGATTGGCACAGAGAAAGATGATGCCATCATCCGCCATTTGAGACACCCACGCCTTTTCAATTGTATCCGGCCCCTGCTTGGAAAGGGCGATGACCACATCCTGACCCCGCATCGCCTCTTCGATGCCACCATTCCTGTTTTCACCGTTGGTTATGAGGCAGAATTCGAGTTTTTCCTTGTGGGTCGGTTTTATGTCATCTCTTTGCCTGCTCAGTATGCCCTTGCTATCGACGACGATAAACTTTTTGGGATCGGCTCCAGCTTTGATGATCATCTTTGTGATGCATACGTTGGCGGCTCCTATGCCGATCATCGTGATCTTCACATCCTCAATTTTTTTACCCACTACCTTCAGCGCGTTGATTAGACCCGCCAGGGTGACCGCCGCAGTTCCCTGTTGGTCGTCGTGCCAGACGGGGATCGGAGCTTCTGCCCTGAGTTTGTCAAGGATGTAGAAACATTTGGGGTTTTCGATGTCCTCCAGGTTGATTCCCCCGAAAGAAGGAGAAATGAGCTTGACTGTCTTTATGATATCATCAGGATCTTTTGTGTCGAGACAGATGGGGAAGGCGTCGACGCCGCCCAGGTACTTGAAGAGAAGGGATTTTCCTTCCATGACAGGAAGTCCCGCCAATGGTCCGATATCGCCAAGACCGAGAACTCTTGTACCGTCTGTAACGATACCCACCATGTTTGCCTTGTTCGTATATTGGAAGACCTTTTCAGGGTCTTTGTTGATTTCTTTGCACGGCTCCGCGACTCCAGGGGTATACCATATGGCGAAATCGTTGATGTCTCTGATGACGCATTTGGGTACCACCTCTATTTTACCCTTGTAGTACGGGTGCATCTTGAGTGAATCCTGGGACGGCTTTTTCGCCTTTTCGAGTAACTCTTCTTTTGTTGCTTTAACGTCCCCCATATTTTCCTCCGTGAGTCTTCGTTGCGAAATGCCTTATATTATTGACCGCAGGCTTTTCGATGGAACGGTCCTAAACCGGATCGTGGAGAAATCCCAAGCCCACCCCGGCCGAATCCGACATTTTCGCTCCAGACTGTATTATTCTTTTCAAATATGGTGCAAGGCCCCGGCTTAACCGGGGCCTTGTGATTCTTAAGTGCCGTGATATTTCCGTTCGAGCTATGAGACTGATAGAGAGTCTACTTGATCCCGTATTTTTTTTTCAGGAATTCCAATCCTGTCATAGGATAAAGGGCATAGATAAGGATATCTTCCATCTTGTCGCTTATCCCCTTCAGAGCCTCTCTCGCTTTCGGCAGTTCTGGCTCAAGAGTATCACCGGCTCTCACCTCAATCGGGATCTCGCCTTTCTCATAGTTTTTGAGCGCTTTTTTTCTGATCTCCTCGTTAACGGGCGCAGGGGGCTTCCCGTAGAGGCCGTAAAAATAATCCTTCACTTCGTTTGAGATCATTTTGTACCGACCGGCAATAACATTGAAGACCGTCTGTACACCCACCATCTGACTTGTGGGAGTGACGAGCGGAGGGAAGCCAAGATCGGCGCGTGTCTTCGGGATCTCTTCAAAGACTTCCTTTAATCTGTGGAGAGCCTTTGCCTGTTTCAGTTGGCTTACCAGGTTGCTGATCATGCCTCCTGGGATCTGGTGCATAAGTACCCCTATGTCGATTACGGAAAATCTGGTAGTATCGGCATACTGCATATACTTGGGTACCAGGGTCTCGAGGTATTCGTCGATCTCCGCGATTTTTTCCAGATCTAACTTCGGATCGTTAGGCATGTTCTTAAGGGCCGCCACAAATGGCTCGACCGCAGGATGGGAGGATCTCAGGGCAAACGGAGCCAGGCAGGTGTCTATACCGTCTACGCCTGCCTCGATGGCTTTGAGACACGCCATGGAAGCCATGCCGCTGGTGTAATGAGTATGGAGGTGAACCGGTATCTTGATCTCGGATTTTAAGGCTGATATGAGATCATAGGCATCATACGGGGAAATAGTGCCCGCCATGTCCTTTATGCAAAATGAATCGGCGCCCATGTCTTCAATGATCTTCGCTTTCTTCACAAAATAATCTATGTTAAAAATTGGTCCTCCAAGTCTCTTTTCAGTGAGAGAATAGGAGACGGATCCCTGGACATGCTTTCCACATTTCTGAACCGCCTTGAAGGAGGCCATAAAATTTCTCTCGTCATTCAGGGCATCAAAGATCCTGAATATGTCAATGCCTACCTCAGCGGCTTTTTCCACGAAAGCGTACACGACATCATCCGCATAGTTCCGATATCCCACAAGATTTTGCCCCCGGAGCAACATCTGGAGCTTCGTGTCTGGCATTTTTGCTTTCAGAACCCTTACTCGGTCCCACGGGTCTTCGTTGAGGAATCGAGTCATAACGTCAAAGGTAGCGCCTCCCCAGACTTCCATGGAATAGAACCCAATGCTGTTCATTTTTTCCGCGATGGGAAGCATGTCCTCAGTGGTCATTCTCGTGGCAAAAAGAGACTGGTGGCCGTCTCTAAGAGTGAGATCGGTAAATTTAACACTCTTATTTTCTCTCATTGTCATCCTCCTAAGATTAATACGAATTGATACCACGCCACTCAAGAAAAATCAATCACATTTTTCCATCGGCAGATCTTATCTTTAATTGCAACTTATTGCAATTAAAGACTAAAATGTGTTTTGCACAGACTTCCCAAATATCCTCTTGACCATTTTATAATCACCTTATTATCATATCATCAGATGATTATATATAGTCAACTCATTGAACGCATGGTATATTTGTAAATATCAATATTGATTTTAATTTCAGTGAAGCCCTTGATGAATATGCAGGGAATGGGTTTACCCGGCTGAACTAGGAGAATATCAAGGCCCTGAACAGCGTCTGGAGGATGTGGTCGATATTAACGATGAGAAAGTGATAGACGAGACTTGGAGACGCTCTGTAATGGGGCCGGTAGTTTTTAGAGATACCTTGTCTGTGGGGGCAAGAATTATCTGGATGAGACGCTTCTTGAAAGTAATGCATTGCAGATTGGCATGGGTGACTTTCTCGCGGCGCTCCGGGAACTTAAGTCGGCTGCCATCCGTGATTTTACAGAAAAAATGAAATGGAGGATGTGAGGGGGGTGCGCCAGACAAAGAATGCCTTTCGTTGGATATTCAAAAAAGTGAAGCAATTGATGCCATGAATTCTCTTTTTCGATAAAAGCGATGTTCCCGGTAATTTGTACCACTCCAAGAGCGGTGGCAGTGCGGTGGAGCGTATGGCAACGTAGCGCCTGAACGAATTCGACAATCTGTCGGATTTCTTTTAAGGGATAGCCCTCGGGATAGCCAACTGGCCGGAACTTTTCGATCATGCTCCGACGAGAGGGATGGCTTGGGTACATACTTAACCGCATATCACGACGAGATGGAGCGATTCGAGATCTTTCAGATTTATACCAGAGAAAAGCCTCGTGACAACGAGGTCGAACTCGCTGAATTTTTTACTGATCTTACGGAGGATATGGCTTGTTACGAGATTGTTTTTATCTGCAGGAAGCTGCTATGATGGCCATCACGGAGAAAACCAAGGAGGCAGCAAAACAGAATAAAAGCGGACCATTCATACGCATCCGCCATTTCAAAGAAACGATAAAATCTGTCGAGAGAACAGGAGAGATATAAATATGCTGAAGGAAGTGAAGAAGAAACGGGCTTACGAAGACATTGTTATTCAGATACGTACCCTCATTGAGAAAGGGAGAATGAAACTCGGGGATCAACTTCCCAACGAAAAAGAGCTTTCAGAAATCTTTAAAGTTTCCCGTTCCACCCTGCGTGAAGCGATCCTTTCTTTGGAAAACATGAATCTTGTGGAAAGGCGGCAAGGAAACGGGACCTATGTCGTCGCTTCAAGCGAGAAAGCCTTAATCGCGCCTTTGGCCCAATCACTTGTCCACGAAGAAGATGATATAATTGATATCTTCGCCCTAAGAAAAATTATCGAGCCGGAGATCGCCCAGCTTGTTGCTGAAAACAGATCGCCCCGGAACTGGAAAGAACTTGAGAAGATTCTTGACCGGCAATCGAAAGAACTTGAAGATGGTCTCCATCCAATCCAGACAGATTCTGGCTTTCACTATACCATCGCGAAGATGGCAAAAAACAAAATTTTGGAGAGACTCCTCGTAGCCCTTGTAGGTCTTACGTCTAAAATAAGGGATGGTTATATGCAATCGGACGAAAGGAAAAAGAAATCAATTTTTGGCCACCGTGAGATCGTTGCCGCATTAAAGAATGGTGACGGAACAGCTGCAAAGAAGGCGATGCTTCATCATTTACAAGAGGTGGAAAATACGCTCTACAAAAACAGAGGAGGTGGAAAACGATCGTAATCTGTTGCAACTGGGTTTGGTGGTGGAGTTTCAAATCGAACCAATCAGGCTGCCGATTAAATTTTCATTAAAGGGATAGGTATCTATAACTAAAATAAGTGAAATTACTGTATGGACAGGGGGTGCTGATAGACAAAGAAACCCGTGATGTCATAATGCCTTTGTCTGGGCCGTACAAATCTTTGTTTAAAGACGGTGGAGCATATCCTTCCATACAGTGGCACAGTTGGTTTCATCAAAGGCAAAAACGCAATACTGGTGGTTGCCAGAACGTTCGCCGGAAAAGATGGTGAACTTTTTCACATATATCTGGTGTTTTTGACTTTCTCAAGTCCGCCATGTTCAGGATTTCAGTGACAGTTTCGTGAAGTCACTCATTCCTGGCACCAGCGTCTGTGAAATTCTTTTCAGTGTGGGTAAATAAGGCTCCCTTTCAGATTAGTAAGCTTCATATACTTCTTGTCTATGGGACTATCCTCCGCTTTCCCCTACTTTAGAATGGAACCACCGTAATCCACCCCAACTCAATTGCCGTATCGAGCCGTCCTGTCTGTTCGTCTGATATAATTTACAGAAGCATAAGGATAGGGTTAATTCTTCAGATTTGTCATGCTATAATGAGTCTTATATAATAAGGGAGAAGAGAACCGCCATGTCATTTTACAGTGAAATAGCTGATTACTATGATCTTATATTTCCCCCGAATAAGCGGCATGTTGGCTTCATAAAAGCTTGCGTGGAGCCGCCGTACTTGGGTAAGAAAATATTGGACGTAGGATCGGGAACAGGTGGCCTTGCCATTTCAATGGCCGAAGCAGGCTTCGCAGTCGAGGGTATTGATTATGATACCGACATGCTTGTCAGGGCGAAACTGAAGGTAAAAACCGGAAGTCCCATCATCTTTACCCAGATGGACATGCGGGAAATATCGAGCCGTTTCGATCAATCCGCCTTCGACGCCGTTCTCTCCTTCGGCAACACCCTAGTTCACCTCCTGAACCTTGGAGAGATAGCGAAATTCTGCCGGAATGTAAGAACCGTATTGAGAGACGATGGTGTATTTCTTCTCCAGATACTCAACTACGATCATATCCTTGACAATGACGTACGAGAGCTTCCGCTAATTGAGAATGACGCGATAAAGTTCGACCGATACAATAAATATGACACCACGACAAAGCTGATCGCCTTTAAGACCGTCCTGACCGTCAAGAAAACAGGGGTTGGGATCATAAACGAGATCCCACTGTATCCTGTGAGAAAACGTGAGCTTGAGGATGCTCTCAAAACCGCCGGATTTACCGATATTTCCTGTTATGGCGATTTCAATAGAGGCGAGCTCAAACCCGACAGCCTGCCGCTGGTGGTGGAAGCGTGGTAAAGCAAATAAGTCAAGCATTCTTGTTTTGATAAGAGCTTGACACCCCCCCATCAAACAATTCCCTGTCTATCCCCTTATAAGCAACGGCATATACACCATACCTTACTTAAGAAGGGAAAAACTATGGGACATGTATTACATGCTCACGCCAGGACAACTCAGGTAGTGCGTAGAGAAATAATAAAATAG